>NZ_JAKEVJ010000056.1:0-25068 GCF_022398425.1 Shewanella sp. Isolate7
GATTAGATTATTCGCGAAGTATCCATATTTAAGAAAGAAGAAGTTGTGGGGTAATCATTTCTGGCAACGTGGTTACTTTGTGGCTTCGGTAGGAGCGAATGAGGAAATAATTAGGCGCTACGTGCGGCATCAAGACAGACAAGAGAAGGAAGAGGCCGAGCGTCAATTACAATTGAACGTTGATTAATAAATAAGCCCCCTTATAGGGGGCCAATCAAAGCCACCTTCTATGAAGGTGGATTCTTTACTGGCCGCTTTATCCGGAGCAGGGTTCACGGGTGTTTTGGCCTTAAGGAGATAAAACCTTGGATTTGCATGGGTTCTCGCGTAACTTATTCGATAAATTTATCTATAGTCGACTGCCAAGCAGACTGTGTGGGTCAGGTGGAGAGCTGGGTGATGAGCTGGCTGGCGAGTTAGATGATGAGTTAGATGATGAGTTAGATGATGAGTTAGATGATGAGTTGGGTGGTGTGCTAGCTGGCGTGAGTCTTCGGCGGACATAAAAAAGCCGCATCTTAGACGCGGCTTATTGCTATTGTTTGTAGCGACGGATTTGTAGCGACGGCTTTGTAGTGAGCCGTTAGCTCAGGTGGGTTCGCTATTACTCGGCGCGCTGGGCGCTAACGCTGGTGTCCGTCTGCTCATCTTTCTGAGCCACTAAGATGGCGTTGAGGTCTTCATTCAGATCTTGCTGCATCAGCTCCAGGCCTTCGGCCAGTTGTGCGCTGATGGTGGCGTGCAGATCTGTGGTATCGATAACGATTTCATCGGCAGTGGCAGCACTTGAGGCTGAGAGCAGTGCGATGGCAAATACAGTTTTAAAGTTAATCATAGTGGTCGCCTCCGGGCGGCATATCTTGGGGTGTCAGACACTCCCCAAATACGTCGTAGAGGCTGTCTAACTTCAATCATTTCGTTGGCGCAAAATTTAACCAAAACCCCTTCCCTTTACAAACGATAAAATGTAACAATACGGATTAGAAAAACTAATTAAAATGTGAGACAAGGATCACTATGTCGAGACGTTTACCTCCATTGAATGCGGTGAAGGCTTTTGAGGCCGCAGCCCGTCACCTAAGCTTTACGCGCGCCGCGGAAGAACTTTTTGTGACACAGGCCGCGGTAAGTCATCAGATTAAGGCATTAGAAGAATATTTAGGGCTAAAACTTTTTCGTCGTAAGAACCGCTCCTTGCTGCTGACCGAAGAGGGGCAGGGTTACTTTCTCGATATAAAAGATATCTTTGTGCAACTGGCCGACGCCACCGACAGATTGTTGGCCCGAAGTGCCATAGGCTCACTGACGGTAAGCACTTCGCCCAGTTTCGCCATTCAGTGGCTGGTGCCTCGTCTGGCGAATTTCAGCGAGAATAATCCCGACATCGACGTGCGCATCAAGGCGGTGGACGATGAGACCAGCAGCCTGACCGACGATGTTGACGTGGCCATCTATTACGGCATGGGTAACTGGCCTGGGCTTCGCGCCGATAAGCTGAGAAACGAGGTGTTGATCCCTGTCTGTTCGCCCATGTTACTCAGTGGACCTAAGCCCTTGTCGCAGCCGAGCGACCTTAAACATCACACCCTGCTGCACGATTCTAGCCGCCATGATTGGCAGGCTTGGTTTAGACAATGTGGAATTAATGATATTAATGTGAACCAGGGGCCGATCTTCAGTCACTCTTCACTGGTTTTGCAGGCGGCGGCTCACGGTCAAGGGGTAGCGCTGGGTTACAGCGTATTGGCCCGTCCCGACATCAAGGCCGGGCGTCTGGTGTGCCCCTTCCCCGAGGTCTTGGTGAGCAAGAATGCCTATTATCTGGTGTGCCAGCAAAATCATGCCGAGATAGGCAAGATTGTTGCCTTCAGGAAATGGATGCTCGACATGTTCGAAGAGGAGTCTCGCAGCGAGCTGTTGCCGGGCTAACCCTGTAGGGCCTGTTTATCTTTCGCGTTCATTTTTGCAGCATTCTGTATCGATTTTTACAAGGCAGAGCGATTGTAATGTAGTGTGCTACATCAATGAGCGATAACGCAGTAGAAAAATGATACAGACGCTGCCCGCAGGGTTCGTCTTGAGCACGTTCAACGCTTTGTTACTCGGCTTTTATATAGAATAACTATACTCCAAGCCTCCTGTCGCGATTTGAACGTGCTCAATTAGAACAAAATTTGTTCTCAAAAGGTCAACAGGCCCTAGCTATTCATTAAATCAATCGCGAGTCGTGCCTCTTATGGGGCGAGACCAGAGATAAAGAGTTGAGATGAGTTTTACGCAAAAATTAGATGCGCGGCTTAAGCAGGCCGAGCTGCCCGCGAGTCAGTGTCTGTTTTCCGGCGCCGTCGATGACAGTGGCCTTGGTTGTGACACCATAGTGGTGCTGGCCCATGGGGCTGGCGCCAACATGGAACACGGTTTCATGGCGCAGATGGCTGAGCGGCTAGGCTCTGAAAAAAGTGACGAGCATGATGGAGAACAAGCTATAGGTGTGCTGCGATTTAATTTCCCCTACATGCGCAGCAACGCCATCGATGGCAAGCGCAGGCCGCCGGACAGGGCGCCTAAGCTGATTAAGGATTTTAGCCTGCTGATACAGACGGTGCGTGAGGTTTACCAGCCCAAGCGTTTGATTGTGATGGGTAAGTCCATGGGCGGACGCATGGCGGCGATGCTCGGTGCCGAACAAGCGATCGATGGCGTGATCTGCCTTGGTTATCCCTTCGTGCCGCCTAAAGGGGGCGAGCCCCGACTCGAGCCTATCGCTGAGTGTCGGTCGCCGCTGCTGGTGATACAGGGCGAGCGTGATAAGTTTGGCGCCAAGGGGCAGGTCGAATCTTGGCTTGCACCTTTTAACGCCAAACTTGAGTGGTTAACCGATGGGGATCATAGTTTTCTGCCAAGAAAGTCGTCAGGCACGACCCAAAGCGCTAATCTGGATCGGGCAGTCTCACAAAGTATTCAATTTATTAGGGGGTTAGATGCGTAAAGGTTTTCTATTGCTGGCAGCTTTGAGTGGTTTTTTAGCCGTGGCCCTAGGCGCCTTTGGTGCCCATGGACTCAAGCAGGTGACCACGCCAGAGATGATCGACATCTTTAATCTGGGTGTCGAGTATCAGTTTTATCACACCTTTGCCCTGATCGCCGTGGCCTTTAGTGGTCACTGGCTCAAGTCTCGCCTGATCGACTGGGCGGGTTATCTGTTTCTGCTTGGCATAGTGATGTTTTCCGGTTCGCTCTATCTCTACGTGCTGGTGGGCAGTAAGTGGACAGGGCCTGTGACCCCTATGGGGGGCGTCTGCTTCTTGCTGGGCTGGTTGTTTATTGCGGTGGCCGTGTGGCGTAACCGTGTGGTGGAGCTGGACGATTAGCACAGCGAGCGGGCGTTAAGATAATCGTATTCATTTTCGAGAAAGTGTAGAATGGCGGCCCAATGATATGGGTCGCCATTTTTTATTCAGGATTTTCCGATGATAAACCTATTTTTATATTGCCGTGCCGGCTACGAGAAAGATTGCGCAGCCGAGATCCAGCAGCGAGCTGCGGAGCTGAATGTTGGCGGCTTTGTAAAGACCAATCGTAACGACGGTTACGTGATTTTTCAGTGCTTTCAGGCGGGCGATGCCGATCTGCTGGCCGAGCAGATAGAGCTGGACTCCTTGATCTTCACCCGTCAGATGTTTGCCGCCAACGAGCTGCTCAAAGATCTGCCCGAGGGCGACAGAGTTACCCCTATCGTCGATGCCCTGGCAAAGGTGAATAAGGCCGGTGAGCTTAGGGTCGAGACGCCTGATACCAACGAGGCCAAGGAGCTGTCGACCTTCTGTCGTAAGTTTACCGTGCCCCTGAGACAGGCGCTGAAGCGCAGCGGCGCCTTGCTTGAGAAGGAAAATCCCAAGCGTCCCATCATCCACGTCTGTTTCGTCGGTCCGGGCACCGCCTATGTGGGCTATTCGCTGAGCCACAACAGCTCTCCCTATTTCATGGGGATCCCAAGGCTCAAGATGGCCAGCGATGCGCCGAGCCGCTCGACCCTCAAGCTGGACGAGGCTTTTATCCACTTCATTCCTAAGTCGGAGCAGGAGCAGCGTCTACGCAGCGGCATGAACTCGGTCGATCTCGGCGCTTGCCCTGGTGGCTGGACCTATCAGCTGGTGCGTCGTGGCATGTTTGTTGCTGCGGTGGACAACGGTCCCATGGCGCAGAACCTGATGGATACCGGACAGGTAAGACATTATCAGGCCGACGGCTTCCGTTTCGAGCCGCCGAAGAAGAATATCTACTGGCTGGTATGTGACATGGTTGAAAAGCCGTCGCGTGTGGCCGAGCTAATGGAGGCCTGGGCGATCAACGGCTGGTTTAAGGAGGCTATTTTTAACCTCAAGCTGCCGATGAAGAGCCGCTACAAAGAGGTATCGACGATTCTGGTGACCATGCAAGAGGTGCTAAGAGAAAATGGTATCGATGACTTTCATCTGGCTTGTAAGCATCTGTACCACGACAGAGACGAGGTGACTGTGCATCTCTGGCTAAAACCTAGCGTCGGTTTTAATTTTGGTTAACAACAGAATCAATGGTTAATTTAAGAAATGTCGGTTAATTAAAGAATTTTCGGATAAAAAAGCCCCGCGATTGCGGGGCTTTTTCTATTTCAGCAATTAGATCTCGCTGCTTGTCGATTACAGACGCTCGAGTACCGCCTGGGTGAAGTCAGAAGTACCGTGGGTACCGCCAAGGTCGCGAGTCGTGCGATCTCCTTCTTCGATCACGGCAGAGACTGCTGAGCGAATGGCTGCCGCCTTGTCAGACATGCCCAGGTATTCCAGCATCTGGATAGAAGCCAGGATCACTGAAGTCGGGTTAGCCAGGTTCTTACCTGCGATATCTGGCGCACTGCCGTGAACCGCTTCGAAGATCGCCGCGTCCTTGCCAATGTTGGCGCCTGGCGCCATGCCCAGGCCGCCTACCAGACCGGCACACAGATCCGATAGGATGTCGCCGAACAGGTTGGTGGTGACGATCACGTCGAAGTTTTCTGGGTTCATTACCAGCTTCATGCAGGTTGCGTCGACAATCATCTCTTCGGTGGTGATGTCTGGGTAACGCTGGCTGACTTCACGAGCCACCTTCAGGAACAGGCCTGAGGTCGACTTCATGATGTTGGCCTTGTGTACAATAGTCACCTTCTTACGACCCTCTTTGCGCGCTAGCTCGTAGGCGAAGGTGGTGATCTGCTCGGCACCCTGACGGGTAATGATACTGGTGGCTTCTGCCGTCGCACCGTCTTCAGAAACGGTTTGACCTAGGCCTGAGTACATACCTTCGGTGTTTTCACGTACCGTGATGATGTCGATGTTGTCATAACGTGCCTGAGTGCCTTTAAAAGACAATACAGGGCGTACGTTGGCATATAAGCTGAATTTTTTACGTAAAGTGACGTTGATTGAGGTGAAACCTTCGCCAACAGGGGTCGTTAATGGCCCTTTAAGCGTGATACGGTTCTTCTCGATCATATCCAGTGTACGTTGAGGTAGAAGTTCACCTTGTTTCTCAAGTGCGGCTAGACCAGCATCGGCAAACTCGTATTCGAAATCACATCCTGCTTTATCTAAGATCTTGATTGCTGAGTCGATTATGCTTGGGCCAATCCCATCACCCGGGATAACGGTAATAGTTCTTTTTGACATGGAGAGTCCTTCCACGGTTGGTCGTTACTGCTATTGTCTGACCATGTCGAAAGACACGGTGTTATGACTATGAATTTTTAGAATCTTTATCGGCTTTATTTTAACTACTTTTACGCAAATTTCACAGGAATTAGTGAGCAATCTCACGTTTTTTTGTGTAGGCTAACTTGCAATAACAAAGGCTAATGACGATGATTGATCCTTAACCGTTAAAAAAGTCTACTTTAGTCTAATACCCTAGGTTACACACGTTAATGACAAGCTGCATCCGTTAATAATAAGTTAAAAATGAGGAAGACCTTGAAGCCATTACCGACCCTATCTCTCCTGTGCGCCAGTCTCTTTTCCTGCGCTGCCTTTAGCGCTGATGTGACACCCGATGTCATCATGAAATTCGAGTCCCTCAAGAAACCCGTGCTCTCGGCCAATGGCAGTGCCTTTGCCGTCGAAGTGAGTCCGGATCGGGGAGACAGTCATGGCATGGTGAAGCGCCTGGACGGCGACCAAAGCTTTACCGTGGCGGGAGGCAGTAAGCCGCTGATCAGCAACGATGGTCGCTTTGCCGCCTTCGCTATCGAACCTGCCTTGCTTGAGCAGGAGAAGGCCAGCCCTAAGGCCCGCAAGAAGCTCAAGGCAGGTTTGGCATTATTGGATACCGAGTCTGGCAAGGAGACGCGTTACGATAAGGTCAAGGAGTTCGCTTTTAACGAGGCGGGAACCCATCTCGCTATCTGGTATGAGGCCGGTGAAGAGGACGATGGTGACAAGCAGGACGAGGGCGAGGCCAACGACAAAAATAGTCAGGCCAAGGCCAAAGAGAGCGAAAGCAAGCTAAAAGTCGACAAATATGACAAGGGGCGCACTCTAGAGGTGGTTAACCTCAAGGCGGGGAGCAGTGAGAAACTGGCCCATGTTACCGCCTACTATTTCGATAAGGCGGGCCGCAGCCTGGTCGCTGCCCAAAATGATATAGCCAATAATCTGCACCGGGTTCAGCGCCTGGATCTCAACAGCGGTGAGCTTGAGGTGGTTGCCGGGTTTGTGGATCAGCAAATAGGCGCCGTCTCCACCAGTGAAGACGGCAAATATGTCGCCTTCACCTATGGCAAGGCCAGCGAGGCGCCCTGGGGACGTGAATATCATCTCGCCCTGCACCAGTCGGGCAGTGACAAGCTGCATAGGGTGGCCAACACCAAGGAGTGGACCCTAAACCGTTATAGCGAGCTGACGTTTTCTGAAGACAGTAAGCGACTCTTCTTCGGCCGCGTGCCCGAGGTGAGCCAGCAGCTGGAGTTACCTAAGGTGGCCAAGGCTGACGATCTCTACGATGCGGATCTGATAGCTGGCCAGCGCGAGCTGCGCGTCTGGCATGGGGACGACCCTCGCATCAAGCCAAATGAGGTAAAGCAGTACAAGAAAGCCCTTAAACACACCTATCTGGCGGTCTTGCACCTGGGCTCTAAGCAGGTGGTACAGTTGGCAGATCAGGCGGTGCCAGATATTGAGCTTGGCCAGCAGCAACGCTTCATGCTCGCCAGCACAGATGTGCCTTACCTTAAGATGATCACCTGGGCCGGTTTCTACCGCGACTATTATCTGGTGGATCTCAACACGGGACGCAAGCAGGCGTTTCTTATCCAGCAGCCGGTAGGCCAGGAGCCATCGCTTTCACCCAACGAGCGTTTTGTGGCCTACTATCAGCAGGGCAATATCTTCCTCTATCAGATAGCGCAGGATAGCCGAGTCAAGCTGACCAAAGATTTCAAGACGCCATTTGCCGACGAAGATCATGACTATCCTTCGGTGGCCCCAGGCTATGGTCTAGGCCCCTGGGTCGAAGACGGCTCGGCCTTCCTCGCCTACGACAAGTATGATATCTGGCAGTTTAATACCGACTCATTCGATGCATTTCGCCTCACGGCCGCCAAGGGACGCAAGGCGCAGATCCAGTATCGCGTAACGGGCCTGCTAGAAAAGGCGGATAAGCCGGTTCGATTACAGCCGGATCAGAGCCTACTGCTTCATGGCTATAACGAGCGCACTAAGGGCGATGGCTTCTACACCGCCAAGGTGGGCGTCTCCGGCGTTAAGCCTCTGATGCAGGGCGACTATAAGCTCAAGCTTTTGGCCCGCGCCGAAGAGAGTGATAAGATTCTGTTTTCTAAGGAACGTTATGATCTCTACCCGGATCTCTACGCCAGCGATCTGCAAAGCCCTGAACTGGCGAGCCGCCAGACCCGACTCGACGACCAGAAGGGTGAGCTCGATTGGGGCAAAGCCGAGTTGGTGCACTGGACCAATGGCGATGGCAAACCGCTTGATGGCGTGCTGATCAAGCCCTCTAACTATGTGGCGGGTAAGCGTTATCCCGTGTTGGTCTATTTCTACCGTTTTATGAGCGACAGACTGCATGCTTTCCCGGACATGAAGCTCAACCACAGACCTAACTTCGCCTGGTATGCCGATAACGGCTACGCCATCTTCCTGCCAGATATTCGTTTCGAGGTGGGTTACCCAGGTGCAAGTTCGGTACAGGCGCTGACCTCTGGCGTGCAGAAGCTCGTCGATATGGGGATTGCCGATGCGAACGCGGTAGGTATTCAGGGCCACTCTTGGGGCGGCTATCAGACCGCCTTCGCGGTGACTCAGACCTCCATCTTCAAGGCGGCCGTAACTGGCGCGCCCGTGTCTAATATGACCAGTGCTTACAGCGGCATTCGTCATGGCACTGGGCTTGCGCGTCAGTTCCAGTATGAGACGGGGCAGAGTCGTATCGGTGAGAGCCTGTTTAAGGCACCGCAGAAATATATCGAAAATTCGCCCGTTTTCTATGTCGAGCGGATCAAGACGCCTATGATGATCATGTTTGGTGATAAAGACGATGCTGTGCCTTGGGAGCAAGGGGTTGAGTTGTATCTGGCAATGCGCCGTGCGGGTAAGGATGTGGTGTTCCTCCAGTACCAGGATGAGCCACATCATCTGAAGAAATACCCTAATAAGCTCGACTATAGTCTGCGCATGATGCAATACTTTGATCATTACCTGAAGGGCAAGCCAGCGCCTAAGTGGCTGTCTGAGGGAGAGGCCTATCAAGAGTATAAGAAGGCGGGCTAAGCCCTAGGGCCTGTTTATCTTTCGCGTTCATTTTTGCAGCATTCTGTATCGCTTTTATACAAGGCAGAGCGATTGTAATGTGGTGTGCTACATCAATGAGCGATAACGCAGTAGAAAAATGATACAGACGCTGCCCGCAGGGTTCGTCTTGAGCACGTTCAACTCTTTGTTACTCGGCTTTTATATAGAATAACTATACTTCAAGCCTCATGCCGCGATTTGAACGTGCTCAATTAGAACAAAAATTGTTCTCAAAAGGTCAACAGGCCCTAGGGGCATTGCTTGAGCCGGGCCTAGCCCGGCTTTTTTGTGCTGCTCAATGAGGCGCAGCATTTGAGAGGATAAGTTCAGGGCTTAAAGGTATTCAGGGCTTTAGGCGTTCAAGGTTTAAAGGTGATTAGGTGTAAAGGTATTTAGGTTTAAAAGGATTGAGGAGAGTAAAGGAATATGGAGCAGGGGATGACAGAAACCGATAGCAAGGGGGCCAGCGTCAAGGTGCCGCCGCCTTTTATCTTTATCTTATCTATGCTGGCGGCATTGGGATGTGAGAAGCTCTTTCCCCTGGGCTTGCCCACCCATCCAATCGGTCAGGTCGCCGGTGTGGCCCTGCTGGTCACGACGACTCTGGTCTTGTTACATATCTTATTGATCTTCAAGCGGCGCCAGACGGCTATCGAGCCCTGGAAGCCCACCTCCAACATCATTACTTCTGGCTACTACGGTTATAGTCGTAACCCTATCTATGTGGCCTTCTGCGGTTACCCCCTGGGACTTGGGCTACTGCTGGCGTCACCCTGGTTGGTGCTGAGCATCTTGCCGGCCTGTATTGGGGTCTATTGGCTGGCGATTCGCCGTGAGGAGGCCTATCTGCTGGCGAAATTTCCCAAGGAGTATGGCGCGTATAGACGCCGTGTCAGGCGCTGGTTGTAACAGCGCCTGCAGGAGTGCGGCGGTTAGCCGCCAATGGGGGAGTCGAGATATTGCTGATAGGTGTCCTGGCCCCAGGCGATCAGCTTGTTGTTCTTAAACAGTAGCGGCGTACACTCGTCGCGGGTTGTCTCACCGTCTGATTTGCTGTGATGGGTGCGATAAAAGAGTACCTGTAGGGTATCTTGGTTACTGCTCTTGGCCTCAGAGAAGTCGGCCTTACCCATGAGTGTCCTGATCTGCTCTATCGGCTGGCCTATAGAGAGCTCGGTTAATTTAGCGTTGTTGTAGGCCTGTCTGTCTTCCCAGTCCATATCATCTGGTGTGGGTTCATAAACCAGGACGACGACGGCGACAAAGGCCAGATAGGCCGCAAAGATTGAGCCTATTATCACTGGAACTTTAGATTTCATCTTACCTTGGGATCCTTCCATGCTGCGGGTGTATCTGCAGTGGATTAAACCACTGCAACATATTGGTTACAATATAAAGCAGATGAAAAAGGGATGGTAGTACCCTTTTCGCTTGCGGCGCCGACAAAGCCAATAAATAAGTAAGCGAATGTTTACGCCTTCGCCGTCTGCACGACTCTGAAGTTCGCCAGGCGGGTATTGAGGGGGATATCTGTCTGCAGCTGCACCAGCTTGTAGCTTAGTCTCGCTAGAGCTCGCCCCTCCTCGAGCTTCTTAGCCTGTTTTGCGCCAATCTTATCCAGTGAGGCGTAGACATTGGCCAGGCTGCGGAAGGTTTTCAGCAGCTCACAGGCCGACTTAGGGCCTATGCCTGGGATGCCGGGGATCTTGTTACCGCTGTCGCCGGCCATGGCGAGAAAATCGATAAACTGACTGCGATCGACGCCCAGTTGCTGCTCACGATCTTCTATGGTGATGACCTGCTGATTAAAGTGATCCCACAGCTGTATTTGGGGGGAAAGCAACTGGGTAAAGCCCTTGTCGGTGGAGACTATGATCGCCTCGCCATTGGCCTTAACCATCTTGCTGGCCAGGGTGGCGATGACATCATCGGCCTCGGCAATGGCGTCGATGGAGTGAAAGCCCCGTTCGGCCAGGTGTTGCTTAAGCGCGGGCAGGGCCTGGCTCAAGGCCTCGGGCATCGGCTTACGCCCCTTCTTATAGTCACCATAGAGCTGTTTGCGCCAGGAGATGGCATCGCCGTCCCAGACCAGGGTGACGTGGCTGGGGTCGTGTTTGTTTAGCAGCTTACGGCAGGCGGAGGTGACCCGCTCGGGCAGGCCATTAACATCGTTCTCGTTTGGCTGGGCGGCGTGGATGCGCCGCACCAGGTTGAGTCCATCTATGATTAAAAATCGATTCATCATCTATCTAGCGTTAGGTTTAAGTCGCTATCCGATAGCAGGGAACATAGGCGCTGCCGGGCAGCTTCATCCGCTGCTGATCGACGAAGGCCTGCAGCAGGGTGTCCATCAGCTTCATCAGTTGTTTATCCCCCCGAATCTCGAAGGGGCCCGAACGTGCTATCTCTCGCATTGTGTCCATCTTGACGTTGCCCGCCACTATACCAGAAAACGCGCGTCTCAGGTTGGCCGCCAGATCCGCCTTATTGGGCTGATAGTAGAGATTGAGGTTGTTCATGATCTCATGATCCGGTACGAAGGGCAGTTGGAACTCGGGTTCTATCTTCAGCGACCAGTTGTACTGGTAGGAGTCGCCCGTGTCTCTACGGTGCTGTTTGATGACCGTCATGCCATGGCTCATGATGCGCGCCACCCGCACCGGATCATCGATGACGATCTCATACTTGCTCTGGGCCTCTTCACCCAGGGTGGCGGCGATAAACTCATCTATCTTGATGAAGTAGTCGGCGCTCTCTCTCGGGCCGGTCAGCACCAAGGGGAAGGGGATGTTGGCATTTTCCTTGTTGAGCAGGATCCCCAGCAGATAGAGCAACTCCTCTGCGGTGCCGGCGCCGCCGGGGAAGATCACTATGCCGTGACCCAGGCGGACGAAGGCCTCCAGGCGCTTCTCGATATCGGGCAAGATCACCAGTTCGTTAACGATCTGATTGGGAGGCTCGGCGGCGATGATGCTGGGTTCCGTCAGGCCGATATAGCGGGCGGTACGCACTCGTTGTTTGGCATGGCCGATGGCGGCGCCCTTCATCGGCCCCTCCATGGCGCCCGGGCCGCAGCCGGTGCAGATATCCATGCTGCGTAGGCCCAGCTCGTAGCCCACCTCGCGGGTGTACTGATATTCGTTAGGGTTGATGCTGTGGCCACCCCAGCAGACCACTATGTTGGGGTCCTGGCGCGGGATCACCTGTGCGTTACGTAAAATGTCGAACACCACGTTGGTGATATGGCTGGAGTTAGTCAGGTTGATGTGTTTCAGGTTGTCGTAGCGGTCGCTCAGATAGACGATATCCCTGAGTACCGCAAACAGATGCTCCTGGATCCCGGCGATGATGTGTCCATCGACGAAGGCGGCCTCGGGGGGATTGACCAGCTCTATCTTGATGCCGCGCTCGCGCCTTAGCACGTTGATGTTGAAGTTGCTGTATTGCTCAAACAGGGTGCAGGCGTTGTCGCTCTGTAATCCTGAGGCGAGTACCGCCAGGGAACAGTTGCGGAAGAGTTGATAGAGTTCACTGCTAGCGTTTTGCTTGAGGCGATCAACTTCCAACTGGGAAAGTTGATCCATACTGCCTCTGGGACTGATATTGACGATCATGGCGACTCCTTAGCTGCAGACTCGAGCCATGACGCCGGGGAAAAGGATGGAGAATTCCTGGGGGCAACCCCAGGGTTAGGCGTCAATAATTACTCTGTCTCTGCTCTCATGTTTGGCCTTATAGAGTGCTGCGTCGGCGCGTTCGAAGGTTTCACTTATTTGCTCGTTTTCAAGAATTTGTGCAGCACCTATTGATACTGTAACTGTAATTCTCTGATTTTTAAACTTAAAGGGAATATTTTTTACTTTCTCCCTCACGCGGTTCAACAGATGTTCTATGTCGTTGGCCGACACATCTGGGATGATAAGGACAAACTCTTCACCGCCGTAACGGGCCACAAACTCAGATTCACGCAGGGAGTTTTTCAACGCCATGGCGATCACCTGTAGTGTCTTATCGCCCGTGCTGTGACCAAAGTTATCGTTGATGGACTTGAAGTGGTCTATGTCGGCCACGGCGACCCATAGGGGATGGCGATGACGTTGATAGTTACGGAACTCCTGCTCCATACGCTCTTCCAGCGCCGCGCGGTTAGGCAGCTGGGTCAGGGTGTCGAGCAGGTTGAGTTTCTGCTGTTCGAACAGACGTTCCTTGTAGGCGTTGGCCTCTTTGCTCAGTTCGTTGAGCTCGTCGCGCATGGTCTCCATCGACTTGCGCAGCATCGCCTGTTCCCGCTGCTCCAGCGCCTCTTTGCGTCCCAGCGCGGTGCGGATAGAGGCCAGTTGTTCGGTGACCTGCAGCTTGAGATGGTCGATGTCGTCGATGTCGATGATGGCATCGCCAACATTGTCGACCCGCGAGTTGATTTCACGGTTGAGCTGTTTCTTCAGTTGATAGCTGCGCTGGTTGCTGTTGTAGGAGTCGTTCACCACCTCACGTACCGCAGAGAGGGCATCGTTGAGGGCGTAGAGGAACTCCTGGGAGGCACTCTTCTCCAGCGCGATATTATCCAGCAGCAGCGAGAGTATGGTCTGATAGGCGTCGATCAGACCATCGACATCGATTTCGCCGGCCAGATAATCCTTGATCACTAACACCTGGTCGCGCTGATCCTTACGAAACTCTATCTCGGAGATCATCTGTGCCAGTTCGTGGGCCAGCTGCCTGTGTTTTGGCAAGACCTCTAACTTGTCACCCTGGCTAAGCTGTTCATGCATGATGGCTTCGAAGAAGCCAACCAGGCGCTCCACCTTAGGGAAGTAGTCCCAGTAGGTGTGAAACGGCTTGCCCAGATCTTGCTTATAGTAGGCGATCTCTTTCTTGAGTTTATCAGGTACTGAATCGACACGTTGCAGCTGACGTATCACCTTGGCGAGGCTGGCGCGGCCATCTTCGAGCTGGCCCATCACATGGTGGTACTGCTGCTTGAGTAGCTGTTCGACCTCGAGTAGGTCGGGTAACACCTCTTCGATATGCTCGATATTGAGCAGGTTATGACGCAGCTTGGCCAGCTTGTTGTCAAGCTCTATGCTCTGACCCTTACAGGCGAGGCTGAGATGACCGATAAATTGCAGCAGTGAGCTTTGGCTCTGGGCCTTCTGATCGTTGAGTTCAGCCAAGGCAATTTTGGCAGAATGAAGTTTCTGCTGAAGGAGGGATACCTGGGAAAGGCTTGTCATAGCGTCTTTCATTCTAAACCTTGTCAATAAGCTTCAGCGTCAGTTGATGGAAGAAACTTCTATATTGTAAGCCGCTTAGAAGTTGCCGAACAATTTTACCATTGGCTAATGGAGAGCTATTTAACGCCAACGGTATCCTATCTTTTAGGTTATGCAATTGTACCTTCGAGGGGATGTGACCCAAGCTGGATACTTTTATAAAATTATGTGGGATCTGCATCGTTTGTTCCTTGCCATTTGGGCCATTGGATAAGCGACTTGTGTTCATTACATTCGACTTTAACCAATCCTCGGCTAATTCCTTTTTCCAAGTGTAAGTATAGCGGGTTAGATAAAATTGCAGCTGGTGCAAAATTTAGTGGCGTAATACTGACATAGCTATCGTTTTGTGGCCCTAGGCTCATGGCACCGGCTGCTAACATTTGCAGTACATTAAAGTAGGTATCAGCTGTGACCTTTATCTCTGGGTTACCCAGTAGTGGTACCTTGATGCAGCCCAGCTTAAAATGCAAGCCTTGGGTTTGAGGCTGTTTGTCGAGCAAAATGCGAATTTGATCCAGCAAGGCTTGGTGGGCCGCTACTTCTCTAACTCCTATCAAGATAAGCCCTGGACGGATGATAAACGTTTCAGCCTTTAAGGTGCTACTTAAGCTATTCATCAGTTGGCTGGTCGTTTCAAGATAGACTTCTGTACCTAAGGTTAGATCGAGTTTATGGCCTTCATCAAGCGAGAGTAGTGCCAGTTGATTGAATGCATTACTCTGATTCATTCTGGTGATGAAGCCATGGTAGCCTGGTAATTGTGTGATGGCTTCCTGGTTCACCTTATGTTTTAATCTGGCGAATTTTTGTTTTAGCTTGCTCTTACCGCGCCATTGATTAAGACCGACCAAGCCCAATAGCAAACATATGATAAAGATGATACTGGCAGCGAGCCTAAACTGGTGTGCCTGTTTCTCTAGTTCTTTGTATGATGCCTGCAATTGATTCAGCATGAGCTTAAGCTGCTGCTCGGCCAAGACGCTTGGGCTATAGTCTGAGGGTTTCAGACTCTCGTGTTCGAGCTCCTGGCTCAGGGTGATCAGTTGATCCAGCGCCACCAAGGCCTTGTCGATATCGCCCAGCTCTTTCAGGGCTCGGGTCTTATACTGCAGCGCCTCAAACATCTGCTCGGGTAGTTTCTTCTCCCGGGCCAAGACAAAGGCCTTGGCCGCATAGGCGTTGACCATGCTCCAGTCCTCGAGTTGGCTCGCGACCTCGGCGATCAGCAGATCGTTATAGATAAGGTAGTGTTTACTCTTCTTCTGCAGAAACAGGCCGTTGGCCTTAATGAGGTTGCTCAGGGCGCGCTTGGGTTCCTTATTGTTGAAATAGGCTTCCCCCAGGTTGTGCAGGTTGAGGGCCTGGGCGGTCAGGTTGCCGCGTCTGACATCAATCTGCTGGGCATTGAGGTAGTAATCGATCGCCTGATTCCAGCGTTCCTGCTCGCCATACACCATGGCGATGACCGTCATGGCGCTGGATAGATAGTTGTCTTTTCCGACCTTGGTGAAGCCATCGGCTGCCTTGTGGGCATAAGTCAATGCCTCGTCCCAAGACTTGAGATCGCGATAGACGCGGGCGAGGCGCAGCGACAAGATGGCATTCAGGAAGGGTTTATCCAGCCCCTCGGCCAGGCGGATCGCCTCTGTGTAGTGCTGCAGCGCCTTGGCAAATTGCTCATAGCCGCTGTAGTAGCGCCCAAGGGTCGCCTCGGCCTTGGCGATCAGGTAGTCGTCTCTGAGCTGGTAAGCCAACTCGCGATACTGGTTGAGATGGGTCAGGGCGGCATTCTTTTGTAGCGTGATGCGATAGACATCGCCTAACTGGTAGTGGATGCTGTGTAGCAGCAGTTGAGTGGCTAGATCTTCGCTGCTCTTGAGCTGGGCGAGCGCCTGCTGATAATGGGTGATTGCCTGCTGGTAATCTTGTTTCTCCCGACCGACTTTACGCCCTGCGAGCATCAGCAGATAGGCCTTGTCGTAGGGCGTATCTGCGATGATCTCAAGCAAGGTCATCAGCCGCTGCGCCTTGTCCATGGCGTTATCGACTCCAATGCCGGGTTCCAGGTAGACACGGGCCAGCCACTGTAATTGTCGCTCCAATTCCTCGCCGCCAAAGCCCTGGCTGTCGGCGAGATGGTTGAATTCCACTTCGCTGCTAAATTCGATGGGGAAGGAGAGGCTGGCGATGGCGTCTTGGTAAAACTCGGCGGCCGACTCTTTAAACTTAACCTCTTTACTGATCAATTGACTGGAGGCCGCCTCGACCGAGGCGGCACAGCAAAAGAACAGAACCAGACTGTAGAGAAAAACGCGCATTTTTTAAGCATTACCTGGCCGCAGGCGGGCATATTATGTTTTTAGAATTCTGTCCGCAGTGTGAGGGATAAATCGGGTTATACTGACGAACTTCACATTACAACTATGATAACAGAAGGAAGCCAGAGTGAAACTAGCTGTACCCTTGATTTTGATTTTTAGTCCTTTTTTCCTAGCTCAAGCTCACGCAGATGTAAATTACCGGATCGATCTCATCCAGCCTCAGCACCACCTGGCTAAGGTCGAGGTCGACTTTCCCCGCAGCGAGGGCAACTTGCTCACGGTGAATCTGCCCGTATGGCGTACCGGCAAGTATCAGGTATTGCCACTTGCCGATGCTGTTCGTTATTTCAAGGCCGAAGATGAATCGGGTAAGGCGCTGGACTGGCAACGCAGTGCCAGCGGCGAGTGGCAGGTTAAATTGACTCAGCCGACGCAGGTCAGGGTCAGCTATCAGCTTTACGCCAACAGCCTGGGGCAGCGGGTGAGCCATATCGACGGCTCCCATGCCTACCTGGATGCCAGCGGGGTATTTGTCTACAGCCCGGATTTTCGCGACCAGCCGGTAACCGTCTCGCTAGCTGTGCCAGAGGCCTGGCGCAGCTACTCGGGTATGGATTCGATGGGCGATCATCAGTTTAGCGCCGACAACTATGATGTGCTGGTGGACTCGCCCATAGAGACGGGGATAAGTCAGCACAGAGCCTTCTCGGCCGATGGCCGTGACTATGAACTCGTGGTCTGGGGTGAGGGTAACTATGATCTCGACAAGATGGTGGCCGATCTCACCCTGCTCAGTGGCCAGGCCAAGGCTATTTGGGAGGGCTATCCCTTCAAGCGTTATGTCTACATGGTGCACGCCACCAGTGGCGCCAGCGGCGCGACCGAGCACCTTAACTCTACCGTCATCCAGCGTCCGCGTTTTAGCTTTCGCGAGCGCAAAGACTACCTAGGTTTCATCAAGACGGCCTCCCATGAATTTATTCATACCTGGAATGTGAAGGCCTATCGTCCTCAGGGCCTGGTGCCCTATGACTATCAGCAGGAGGGGATCACCGAGCTGTTGTGGATCGCCGAGGGCTCGACCAGCTATTTTCAGAGTCAGCTGCTGCTACGTGCCGGCGTGCTTAGCCCGAAGGAGTTCCTGGAGGATCTCGCTAGACGCATCAGCCGCAACGAGCAGACCCCAGGCCGCGAGGTGCAGTCTGTTGCCGAGGCCAGCGCCGGTCAGTGGGTTGCCGGTGGGGGAGACTATGCCCAGAACCATAGCAGCAACATCTATTCGGAAGGCTATCTGACCTCGTTGGCGCTGGATTTCAGCCTGCTGAGTGACACTCGTCTAGAGGCCTCTTATCGGGATCTGCATGCCAAGCTGTATCGAGACTTTAAGATCCCAAAGGGATATCAAGTGGGCGATGTACAGCAGATTCTGCGCGAGCTGTCGGGTAAAGATTATGGCGATTGGTGGCAGCGTCATGTTAACCGCCCCCTGGCGCTGGACTTCGATGCCCTGCTGGCCAAGGCCGGATTGAAGAAAGACTATGGCAGAGACAACAAGGCGATCGCCTATGCCGGTATGTCGACGCGTGAGGGGAGCCTGAGATTAAGCCATGTTAAACGTGAAGGTCCGGCCTGGCGTGCGGGGATAGTGGCGGGCGACGAGCTGCTGGCCATCGATGGGCTTAAGGTGACGGCCAAGGGGTTCGCGGCGCGCATCAAAGACTTTGCCCCAGGCGATACCATTAAGGTGACCCTGTTTAGTAACGACCGCCTAAAAGAGGTGGCGCTGACCTTGACCGAGCAGCCCAGTGAGAAGCTTAAGCTCACCAGTGTCGATAAGCCTAGCCGTCAGCAGAAGGCCTTCTTCGAGGCCTGGCTCGGGATTGACTGGCCCTTCGACGGCGAGGGCAAGTTAAAAGGTTAACTTGGACGCATGGCAATTGTTGCCTCGCAGCCAGGTTTGCCTAAAGCCAGCGATTAAAACGCCATCTATTAAAAAGCCAGCTAACAAAAAACCACCCTTAAGGGTGGTTTTTTTATCAAGTGCTCGCTCGACGTGGCTCTCATACCATCTGTTTTACAGGCTGTCTTCCAGGCCACCCAGCACTTCTACCAGAGAGTTCATCAGGGCGATCAGCTCGCTGCCCATCAGGGCAAAGTCGGCGTCCAGACGTGCCAGTGGATCTTCTGTGCCCACCTCGTCGTTGTGGGCCCTGAACTCTTCAGAGAACTTCAGACGCTTGATGCCAGCATCTGACTGCAGCACGAAAGCGATAGACTGGCCAAAGTGCAGTGCCAGCTTATGCACCTGCTTGCCCACCTCAAGATGCGCCAGCACCTCATCTTCGGTCAGGTCTTGCTGCTTGAAGCGCACTATGCCGCCTTCATCCGAGTCTGACTTGAGCTCGGCCTCATCTTGCATCTCAAAAGGTGCCGGTGTGCTGTTGCTCTTGAGCCATTCGGTCATCTGGGTTTCGATTGGTGTCTTGAAGCTCATGGGGATCACAGGCAGCGAGCCCAGAGCCTTACGCAGCAACGCTAGCAACTCTTCAGCCTTAGTGGCGCTGGATGAGTCCACCAGGATCATCTCGATTTCAGGCAGGATCAGGGCGTGGATCTGGCTGCGACGAGAGAAGGCGCGTGGCAGTAGTGTGGTGGTGATCTCCTCCTTGAGCGTATCTTTCTCTTTCTTGGCCAGCTTGCGGTTCTCTTCATCTTCGATCTGCGCCACTTTTTCCTCTAGGGCTTCTTTTACCACCTGAGAAGGCAGGATCTTCTCCTCTTTGGTGGCGCAGATAAGGTGTCTGTTCTCGGCGCTGTGTACTAAGGTGTGGCCGAGTTTACCCAGGGCCTTTGAAAAGCCGAACTTGCTGATGTCCTGGCTGGAGCAGGGAGAAAAAGTAAAGTCTTCCAGGGACTTCTCTAGCGCTTCGGTATCGACAGAGAAAGGTTTATTAAAACGATATACGGTAAGATTCTTAAACCACATGATAGGCGCTCAATGAAAAATAAAGCCGCAGTGTAAGCCATTGTAGGGCGCGGGTAAACCGCTAACAAATTTCCTCAAAATGTCATAAATATTGCTCAAATGGCATAATTCATCAAACTGTAATATTTCTTTCTGCTCACCTGTATCGCCCATTCCGCCTGGGTTTGTAGCCTGGGTGTGTCGTCCATATTATCAAATCTATCCAGTTGCTAAATCGATGAAATAAAACTGCAACATAAAAGTTGCACACTTTCGGCCGTCCAAACCAATAACCAAGACGAACAAACGTCGAAAGGATTAAATGATGAACGTTTTTTGTAAAACACTACTCGCTTCTGCGCTAGCAACTGCCACTCTCGCTTCTGCACACGCTGCAGAGCCATTGACTGTTTACGGCAAACTAAACGTAACGGCTCAATCTAACGATGTAGATGATGATGCAACGACGACTATTCAGAGCAACGCTTCTCGTTTTGGCGTGAAGGGTGCTTTCGAGCTGAGCAGCTCACTGGAAGCTTTCTACACTGTCGAGTATGAAGTGGACACGGGTGATGACGTTAAGGAAAACTTCAAGGCGCGTAACCAGTTCGTTGGTTTAAAAGGTAACTTTGGTGCTTTCTCTGTGGGTCGTAACGACACCATGCTGAAGCAGTCTCAAGGTAAAGTTGACCAGTTCAACGACCTGTCTGGTGACCTGAAGAACCTGTTCAAGGGTGAAAACCGTATCGAACAGACTGCGACTTACATGACGCCTTCTTTCAGCGGTTTCAAGGTTGGTGTGACTTATGCTGCTGAAGGCGCAAGCTCACAGTATGGCCAAGACGGTTTCAGCGTTGCCGCTATGTACGGTGACAATAAGCTGAAGAAGTCGCCAATCTTCGCCTCTATCGCTTACGATTCAGACGTTAAAGGCTACGAAGTTGTTCGTGCCACGGTTCAGGGTAAGATCGCTGGCCTGAAGATTGGTGGTATGTACCAGCAGCAGGAAGAGACTTACAAGAAAGACGGTACTGAAGTTGTGGGCGCCGACAGCAAGACAGGTTACCTGGTAAGCGCGGCCTACACTATCGATGCCGTGGTACTTAAGGCTCAGTATCAAGACATGGAAGACAAAGGCGATTCTTGGTCAATCGGTGGTGACTACAAGCTAGGCAAGCCAACTAAGCTGTTTGCCTTCTACACCAACCGTGACTTCGAAGGCGATGACAATACCGATAAGTTCTTCGGTATCGGTCTAGAGCACAAGTTCTAAGTTATTGATAAATAGCTTTCACTCGCTGGTCGAGTGGCGACTAAAGGGAGGCTCAGGCCTCCCTTTTTGATGTAAGATTTATGACAAAATAAGCCGTTTTATGACAAACTAGCCCGGCGGTTTCATAATTTTGTAATAAAAAAGACCAATAATGGACACGTGGGAATTCACAGATAGAAGATCGCATATGACTGCTAGGATTTTGATAGTTGAAGATGAGCTAGCCATCCGAGAGATGTTAGCTTTTGTTTTAGAACAACATGGATTTACGACAACTACAGCAGAGGATTTCGACTCAGCATTGGATATGTTGTCAGAACCCTATCCAGATTTGGTGTTGCTCGATTGGATGTTCCCGGGCGGCAGTGGTATCCAGCTGGCCAAGAAATTGCGCCAGGATGAGTTTACCCGTCACATTCCCGTTATCATGTTGACGGCCCGTGGTGAAGAGGAAGACAAGGTGAAGGGGCTCGAGGTGGGCGCCGATGACTATATTACCAAGCCTTTCTCGCCCAAAGAGCTGGTGGCCCGTATCAAGGCGGTAATGCGCCGCGCGGCACCGACGGCACTGGAAGAGCCGATAGATGTACAAGGATTGGTACTCGATCCTGTGAGCCACCGTGTGACCGTGGGCGAACAGGTACTAGAGATGGGCCCGACCGAATTCAGGTTACTTCATTTCTTCATGACCCATCCGGAACGTGTATATAGTCGCGAACAGTTGCTGGACAACGTGTGGGGCACCAATGTGTATGTCGAAGACAGAACCGTCGATGTGCATATTCGTCGTCTGCGTAAGGCCGTCGAACCGTCGAATCACGATCGCTTGATTCAAACCGTTCGTGGCGCGGGTTACCGTTTTTCGACCCGTCTCTAGGCGCTGTTTACCTTTGAGGTGTCAGTTGCATTCAAACCGTTTTTGATTGTCGTGCTATGTCGTTGAGCTCAGGTGCCCGGCTTTTTGCCTAGCGATTTGCTTGCCAGACAAGGCCAAATCAAGGATGAACACGAATGCACTGAAGCGGTTTGGCCCAATTCTGAGGACGGTTTTTTGTGCTTGTTATGCTACCTGCTCATGCTATTGCTTATTAAGACATTAGTTGAGTAAGTTTCGGTATGACAACCCAAAAGATTGCCCCAGGAACAGGCTGGAAAGCTCGACACTTTCAAGCAAATTGATAGGCACAAGAGGCTATTTGCGCTATCTTGTGCCCATTCGCTCACTATGGCTTATCTATGTTTGATTCATATTCAGGGTATCAACTACTCACTCGGTTAGTGATATATCTACTGCTCTGTCTTGCCGTTGGATTACTCATAAATCAGGTGCTGTGGATCATGTTGCTGGGCAGTATCGCTCTGCTCATTTGGCACTATAAACAGATCTCAAGACTCAATTATTGGTTGTGGCGCGACAAGCGGCTAACGCCTCCCAACGGCAGTGGCAGTTGGGAAGGGGTGTTCAATGGTATCTATCGTCTACAGGGTAAAAACCGTAAACGTGTCAGCCAGCTCGCCTATCTTCTCGCCCGCTTCAGACAAGGGGCCGAGGCCCTGCCCGATGCGGCCGTGGTGCTCGACTCAGAGAACAATATCGCCTGGTGCAATAAGCTGGCACAGCTGATGTTAGGCCTGGTGTGGCCCCAGGACAATGGCCAGCGGATCGATAACCTCATTCGTCATCCCGATTTCTCCAATTACCTCAAGCAGGCGGACTTCGACGAGCCTTTCGAGCTCATCGATACCCAGAGCGATAATCGTATCTTAGAGATACGTATCATGGGCTACGGTTCGGGGCAGCGGTTGCTCATCGCCCGTGATATCACCCGTATTCGCCAGCTCGAGGGGATGCGTAAGGAGTTTGTGGCCAACGTCTCCCATGAACTCAAGACGCCGCTTACCGTGTTGCAGGGCTATCTTGAGATGATGCAGGGCATGGCCGAGCCCGACTCGCCCAATGCCAAGGCGATGTCGCAGATGCAGCAGCAGACCAACCGTATGCGCTCCATGGTCGAGCAGCTGCTGGTGCTGTCACGTATCGAAGATGGTAGCGCCGTCAATCTGGATACCAAGGTGAACATGGCACACCTGATGGAGACCCTAAAAGAGGAGGCGCAGGCATTGGCCATGGGGCAGTATGAGTTGTCTATCGAGGCAGACTCAGGGCTTAACCTTTATGGCAGCGAGGTGCAGCTTCGCAGCGCCTGTTCTAACCTGGTGTCGAACGCCATTCGTTATACCGAGTCGGGCGGTAAGATCAGCATACGCTGGAAACGTGTGCCCATGGGCGCCGAGTTTAGCGTAACCGATACGGGTGAGGGGATTGCGCCGCAGCACCTGACCCGCCTGACCGAGCGTTTCTACCGGGTAGACAGTGCTCGCTCGCGCCAGAGTGGTGGTTCGGGGTTGGGCCTGGCCATTACCAAACACGCGCTGCACCATCATCAGAGCGATCTCACCATAGAGAGTAAGCTGGGAGTGGGTAGCCGCTTTAGCTTCATTATCCCCAATCACCTGCTGGATCTTTAAAGGGGAGGGGGTAGTCGCTGGGGCAAGTGCTAGCCGCTTAGCAAAGCTTAAACGCCGTCGAGTATGACGGCGTTTTTTATGTCGCTCACCATGACGCAAACTTGACGATTTGATGTCAAACAGAATATGGAGCCGCAAAAAAGCGCATTGGCGGCGAATTAATTTGTCATTGTCATCTAAGTGTCACATCACAGTCATAGACTTGTCACCGTTGCGATTGATACTAGCTGCAACTTAAATGAAACGAGTAAGCAAGTCCGCTTAACACTGGAGCATAGAATGAAACTTAAACAGCTTGTCGGTGCGGTGAGTTTAACAGCCGCTAGTGTATTCTCAGCAGCCTCTATGGCCGCGCTTGATCCATCACTGCCTACCTATGAAAAAACAAGTGGTGTATCGGGTAACCTATCTTCTGTAGGTTCAGACACTTTAGCCAACATGATGACCCTATGGGCGGAAGAGTACAAAGAGATGTACCCTAACGTTAACATTCAGATTCAAGCCGCGGGTTCATCTACTGCGCCACCAGCACTGACTGAGGGTACTTCACAGTTCGGTCCTATGAGCCGTAAGATGAAGCCTAACGAAATCGAAGCATTCGAAAAGCACTACGGTTACCAGCCAACGGCTATCCGTGTAGCAATCGATGCCCTGGCAGTATTCGTACACAAAGATAACCCAATCAAGGGTCTAAGCATCGAGCAGATCGACGGCATCTTCTCTGCAACACATAAGTGTGGCGGTAGCGATGTTCAGCGTTGGGGCGATGTCGGCCTAGACGGTTCTTGGGCTGCTAAAGACGTGCAGCTGTATGGCCGTAACTCAGTATCTGGTACTTACGGTTACTTCAAGAAGAAAGCACTTTGTAAGGGCGACTTCAAGGCTAACGTCAACGAGCAACCAGGTTCTGCGTCAGTGGTTCAGTCTGTATCTCAATCACTAAACGCCATCGGTTACTCAGGTATCGGTTACAAGACCGCAGGCGTGAAAGCGGTTGCTATCTCTAAGAAGGGTGACAACTACATCGAAGCATCAGCCGCTAACGCGGCTGACGGTAGCTACCCACTATCACGTTACCTATACGTTTACGTGAACAAGCACCCTAACAAAGACTTGGCACCACTAGAGCGTGAATTCCTACGCTTCGTACTGTCAAAGCAGGGGCAGCAAATCGTAATGAAAGACGGTTATGTACCACTACCACGTAGTGTGACTGCGAAAGACCTGGAAAAAGCGGGTATCCGTCTGTAAGACACCAACTTGAACTGAAAAGGCCTCCTAGTGAGGCCTTTTTTGTCTTCTAAATAAGACGATATTTTGTTTTCTTGAGTGATATTTGGCGGCAATCTCATTTGTTGAATGTGGTTGAAGGGCTCACCTTCATTGTAATCTAACGCCTGCCCGTCGGGCGTATCTACACTCAGTACTCAGTATTTAACGTTTCTTCGATTTTGTAGTGGCATAGTGAATTTGGCCACCTGAATAGACGAAGTGATAGACTCACTTCCGGAAAAAGGTGGTAGAAATGAAGAACACAAGACCGACATTCAGTGCAGAGTTCAAATTAGAAGCTGCGCAGCTGGTAACGAAACAGGGATACAGCATAGCTGAGGCTGCAAACGCGATGGGCGTGAGTAATTCAGCCATGCGTAAATGGGTAAACCAGCTTCGACAGGAGCAGCAAGGCGTATCCCCCAAAGGCGCACCGCTCACCCCCGAACAACAGCGGATCCGCGAGCTAGAAAAGAAAATCCGCCGCATTGAAGAAGAGAACACCATTTTAAAAAAGGCTACGGCTCTCTTGATGTCAGACTCACTGAACAGTTCTCGTTAGTCGAGAAACTCAGGAAGAGCCATAGCGTAAAGCGGATTTGTTCAGTAT
>NZ_JAKEVJ010000057.1:0-24908 GCF_022398425.1 Shewanella sp. Isolate7
GGTGCAATTGGCATTTTGGTGGGTGGGACTCTTTGGTGAAGCGAAGCAATTGCAACGACATTTCCAGGCCAATACGGTGAAGAAACGTAATGTGTTATCGATAGTGCGGATGGGAAAAGAGCTGATGCGACGACGAGACAGATACCCAATGTCAGCCGATGACCTACTCCATGCTGCCAGGAAGCTGGCTGAGTTATCACTCATTTACGGCTGCTGGGGGTATGAATTATGAGGGGATCCTACAGGGTAAGATGTTCAAGTCTTTGTGCTAGTCCTTGTATAAATCCTGGTATAAGACCTTGTATAAATCCTGGTATAAGACTTTTTATAAGGTCTTGGATAAGACTTTTCTATAAGACTTTGTATAGGTTCTTGCCCCCTAAGTGATCCTATTCACTGGCGTGCTGCGTATCGATAAGCCAGGGGCGAATAAAGCTGACAATCTGCGGCTGCGCCTGCTCGTTGGGGTGTATGCCGTCGGCCTGCATCAGCTCGGGATGAATGGCTATTTCCGTCATAAAGAAGGGCACTAAGGTCACGCCATGCTCGGCCGCGAGTTCCTGGTAGACCTGGGTAAACTGCTTGGCGTAACGCGGGCCATAGTTAGGCGGCACCATCACCTCGCTGAGCAACACTTCGGCGCCGGATGCCTTAGCGAGCTGGATCATTTTTGTAAGATTATTTTTCAACTGCTTAGGTGAGAATCCACGCAGACCGTCATTGCCACCCAGCTCGATAAAAACCCGCTTGGCCTTAGTCGAGTCAAGCAGGGCGGGGAGTCGACGCAGGCCGCCGGCCGAGGTTTCGCCACTCACCGAGCCATTGATGATGGTGAGCTCAGGGGATTGCTGCTGCAAAAGATGCACCCAGCCCTTGTCTTGTTCCATGCCGTAGCTTGCGCTTAGGCTATCACCTAAGATCAATATCGGGTTAGCATGGGCCTGGGGGATCAAAAACAAAGCGAGCAGGCAAGTAGCCCGCACAAACCGGCTTAAGCGACGAAGCGAGAAGGAATTTATGTTAGAAAATAGTGCTATCAAGGTCAGTGATCTCTATAAATCGGTAACAACCCAAGAGGGAGAGCTTACTATCCTCAATGGCATCAATCTGGATGTCAAGTCGGGGGAGAGTGTGGCCATTCTTGGTCCTTCGGGATCGGGGAAGTCGACCCTGCTCGGCCTGTTGGCGGCGCTCGATTCGCCAACTAAGGGGGACATCACCCTGGATGGCGTGACACTTAATGGGCTGGATGAGGAAGGCAAGGCGGCGCTTCGCAAACAGAAAGTCAGCTTCATCTTTCAGTCTTTCATGTTGGTCGACACTCTCAATGCCTTGGAGAATGTGATGTTGCCGGCTGAGTTGTCGGGCATCACCAATGCCAAGCAGAAGGCGCAGCAGATGCTGGAGCGTGTGGGACTAAGCCACAGACTCAACCATTTCCCCAATCAGCTGTCAGGCGGCGAGCAGCAACGCGTCGCCATTGCCAGGGCCTTTATCTGTGAGCCTAAGGTGCTGTTTGCCGATGAGCCGACGGGTAACCTGGATGGCGCCAACAGCGACCGGGTTGCCGACATGTTGTTTGAACTCAACCGAGAGAGCGACACCACTTTGGTGTTGGTGACCCATGATCTGCAACTGGCCAATCGCTGTCAGCGCCGGTTGAACATGCAGGCGGGGCAGTTGAGTGAGGTGCCTAAGGATACCGAGAATGAAAGTATGCGCACTGCTGAGCAAGATGTCGTCCGTTCGAGTGCGGCGGAGGCGAGTTAATGGAGTCTCGCATCGCATGGAAGTTATTTAAGCGAGAGTTGCTGCTGGGCCAGCTGCTACTCATTATCTTGGCGATCACCCTGGCGGTATTGTCGGTTACCGGACTGGCGCGGGTGAGCGAGCGCTTGCAACTGGCGATTAACGGCCAGGCATCCAAGTTTATCGCCGCCGATCGCATCATCAACTCCCCCGTTCCCCTAGATGAATCTATCCTGACTCAGGCCGACGCCCTAGGACTTAAGCACGTGGCCAGCATGCAGTTTAATTCCATGGCCTATGCAGGTGATGCCTTTCAGCTGGTCACCGTCAGGGCGGTGGGCGAGGCCTATCCACTAAAAGGGGTGATAGAGCTGAGCGATGGTCCGACTCAGCAACTCCCGCAATCGGATACCATCTGGTATGAGACCCGTCTGGGCGGGATATTGGGCTACCCGAAACAGCTTGAGCTTGGTAACGCCAACTTCAGCCTGAGCGCCGAGATAGCCAGATTACCCGATGCGGGCTTCAACCCCTTTGCGTCATCGCCCGTGGTGCTAATGCGCCTCGAGGATGTCCCTAAGACGGGGGTGATACAGCCAGGCAGCCGGGTCAGTTATATTTATCAGTTTGCGGGCGACAGTGGCCAGCTAAAGGCCTTCGAGGCCGCGGTCAAGCCGCTGCTGAACAACAGTCAGCACTGGGTAGACGTGCAGTCGGGAGACTCGCCCATCGCCGGCGCGGTCAAACGGGCAGAGCGTTTCTTGCTGCTCGCCAGCCTTTTAGGTATCGCGCTCGCCTGCGCCGCCATCGGCATTGCGGCGCAGCGTTACTGTCAGCGCCATTTCGACGTGGTCGCCATGCTGAAAACTTTCGGCGCATCCAGTCGTCAGATCCGCATTCTCTTTGGCCTGCACCTGTTGTTCGTCACCCTTGCCGGTATCGTGCTGGGGCTTATCGGCGGTTACCTGCTCGATGCCATGATAAGCGCCTACCTGCCGGCATCGATATCGGCATACTCGCCGCCTGTGTTTAGGCCCATCGTCTTGGGAATCGCCACCGGCCTCATTTCGGCCTTCATGTTCTCGGCTTATCCGCTGATGAGGCTGCTGGCCATTCCGCCCCTTAGGGTGCTGCAGCGTCAGCTCGAGGGGATTCAGCTGGGCATGTGGTTACATCTCTTACTCAGCATATTGGCGATGGCGCTGCTGGGGTATCTCTATTCCCAGAGCCTGGTGCTTACCCTGACTGTGGTCGCCGGCGTTCTGCTGCTCGGCGTCTTGCTGAGCCTGTTTGGCTTTTTGTTGATCCGCGCAGGACATGGCGTGGGGATGAAGACCACCAACCCTATGCAGCTGGCCTTGGCGGGGTTGAGACGCCGAGCCCGGCAGAACGCGGTGCAACTGGTGGGCTTTAGTAGCGCCTTGGTGTTACTGCTCACTATCATAGCGCTACGCCAGGACCTGCTCGATGAGTGGCACAAACAGCTGCCGGAGGAGTCGCCCAACTACTTCTTGGTGAATATTGCGCCCGAGGAGCAGGCGCCGCTGGAAGCCTATTTCAGTGACAACAGAGTTAAGGCGACCGATATCTATCCTGTGATCCGCGGCCGTCTCGTGGCGATCAATGGCGAGAGCCTGATCTCTGCCGAGCAAGCCGAGGCTGGGGCCCAAGGTCGGGTCGGTATTTCTCGTGAGCTCAACCTCACCTGGCGCACCTCTGTTCCTCCCAATAATGAGCTGGTGGCCGGGCATTTCAACCAAAAGGCAGATGAAGTCTCGGTCGAGTCTGGGGTGGCCGAGCGTCTCGGCATAGGCTTGGGGGATGAGCTCAGTTATGTGATCGACAATCAGCCGCTAAGGGTGAAAGTTGCCAGCATTCGCACCGTTCACTGGGAGACGATGCAGCCGAACTTCTTCATGATCTTCCATCCCGACGCTTTAGCCCCATTTGCCTACACCTCAATGGCAAGCTTCTATCTGGATGATAGCAAGCGCCCATTGGTTATTGAGTTGATCAAACGTTTTCCGACCATCTCCATCATAGATGTTGGCGCCATGGTGAAGCAGCTCAGGCAAATCATCGACCAGGTCTCCTTGTCGCTGACCTTGGTGTTGGTCTTGGTGCTGCTGGCCAGCAGTTTGGTGATGATAGCTCAGACTGAGGCGGGTATGGCGACCCGACAACGTGAGCTGGCGGTGCTGCGAACCTTTGGCGCCTCGGGTTGGTTGCTGCGTATGGCGACCGCGCTGGAGTTTGCCCTGCTTGGCCTGATAGCAGGCTTACTGGCGGCCATAGTGGCCGAGTTCACCATCTATCTGCTAAAGACCCAGGTGTTTGAGCTGGTGGTTTATATGCATTGGGATTGGTGGCTGTTGGCGCCACTTTCCGGTGCCGTCATCGTCGCCCTGCTGGGGACCTGGCGCTGTCGTCAGCTATTGCAGAAATCCTGCCGACAACTCTTGCAAGGCTAGGGCCTGTTGACTTTTTGATAACAATTTTTGTTCTAATTGAGCACTTTCAAATCGCGGCATGAGGCTTGAAGTATAGTTATTCTATATAAAAGCCGAGTAACAAAGCGTTGAACGTGCACAAGACGAACCCTGTGGGCAGCGTCTGTATCATTTTTCTACTGGGTTATCGCTCATTGATGTAGCACACTAGATTACAATCGCTCTGCCTTGTATAAAAGCGATACAGAATGCTGCAAAAATGAACGCAAAAGATAAACAGGCCTAGTGAGAATAAGTGATAGGTGAGCGGCGCGAGTGCGTTATCGCTGGCGCCGCAGCTCCTTGGTTTTAGGTTATAGCTCGTTTCTAGGTTATAACTCGTTTCTAGGTTTTAGCGTCTGGCGATTTATGGGTCGCCAAATAGACTCGCCAGTGCTTCATTTAGGTGGGTATAGCGAAAGCTAAAGCCTACCTGGGTCAAACGCTCAGGATAGACGTATTGGCCTTCGAGTAATAGTTGAGACATCTCCCCAAGGGACAGGCTTAACACGGGGGCGGGCATAGGCAGCAGGGTTGGACGACTCAGGGCCGTGCCCAAGGCATTGGTAAATTCGCGATTGCTGACCGGGTTAGGGGCGGTGGCATTATAGATCCCTTGGCACTGCTCGTTATTTAACAAGAATAGGATGATGGCGATCAGATCCTCTTTGTGGATCCAGCTCATTCCCTGTTTACCCGAGCCGACCACACCACCTGCGCCCAGCTTGAAGGGTAACAACATCTTCTTCAGCGCGCCGCCGTTTAAGCCAAGTACCAGGCCGATGCGTATGATGCAGACGCGGGTTATCTCCTGGCATTGTAGGGCAAGTTCCTCCCACTTGGCGCAGATGCTATGGGGAAACTTTTCCTCTTCGCCTGTGTCTTTGAAGTGGGCCAGATCGAAGCTCTCGTCTAAGTGCTCCTGTTTGTCATGATTGCCATAGATGCCAATGGCCGAGCCGCTGATGAAGACTTTGGGCGGTGTCTTGCTGGCCTCGAAGAGTTTGGCTAGACGAGCGGTAATATCCCAGCGGCTGTCACAGATCTTCTGCTTAACGTCCAGGCTCCAACGCTTGTCGGCAATGGGCTCACCCGCTAAGTTGATGACAGCATCGAAGCCGTCGAGGTTGGTCAGGGCGCCAAGGTTGCCCAGCAACTTATGCTGATTGCCAACGATCAGGTGGGCCTTGCCAGCCGAACGGGTGAGCAAGGTGAGTCGATGTTCCTCTTCTAAGGCCTTGACTAAGGCCTTGCCGATGAATCCGGTACCGCCCGTGATCAAAATCCGCATGCCGACTCCATTTTTTAGGGGATATCAAAAATATACACCATAGCGCGCGATTAGGATCACTTTTAGGCGGCAGTCGCGATGGGAATGTGATGAGGGCTTAGCCCTTTTGGTAGCAGAGCTGCATCGAGACAGAGTCGGCAAATCTCAGGGCGTGTGGTTTGTCTATCTCCACAGATGCAAAATCGACCCATTCGTGATCGCTGGCAATGCTTAACACCTGATCTGTGAGGTGTTCGAGCAACGAGAAGCGATTGTTTTCAACTAAAGCAATAATTTTTTTCGTTATCGTGCGATAATTCAGGGCATCTTGCATATTATCGCTGTTGCGGGCCTTAGCGGCGCAATAATGGATTTCTGCGTTGATGGTGACGTCCTGCTTGTTGTTGATCTCATCTTCCTTTATGCCGATGTAGGTGCGAAGACGTAGGTTTTTAATTCGAATGATGGCAATTTCTGGTTTCATGAGCGTAATTTTTCTTGTGTAAGATTTAAGTTAAGCCTATCAATATTATGGGTAATTCAGAAGGACTTTATTTAGATGACTCGATTCGATAATCAGGGGGTTGCGTTTAAAGGCTTTGCCATCATGGCGTTTATTGTCGTGATCCTGGCAGGGATCAAAGCCGCCAGCCCTATCGTGGTTCCCTTTGTGTTGTCGGCCTTTATTGCGGTGATCTGCAATCCGGCAATCAACGGCATGACGCGGCTCAAGTTGCCTCGGGCTCTGGCGGTGGCCATTATGATGGTCTTTATCGTGTTAATGGGGCTCTGGTTGGCTTCTTTGGTGGGCAGCTCGATTAACGAATTTTCCCGTCAACTGCCTGTCTATCGCGATCAATTGGTGGAGCAGTTTGCCTGGATATTGACTAAGTTGCAGGCGTTCAATATCGAGTTATCCAAAGAGCAGATATTGGCCTATTTTGACCCAGGGATCGCCCTGTCGATGACCACTAACATGTTGTCCAGCGTCGGCGGCGTGATGGCCAATCTCTTCCTCATCATACTGACAGTGGTGTTTATGTTGTTCGAGGCCCAGGACCTACCTAAGAAGCTGCATTTTGCCCTAGACGACCCGGACATGCGAATTAAGCAGATAGACAAGTTCCTGCTGTCGGTGAACCAATACATGGTGATCAAGACGCTCGTGAGCCTGGGGACGGGTGTGGTGGTGGGAACGGTCCTGGCGATTATAGGTGTAGACTATGCCTTGCTCTGGGCCGTGGTGGCCTTCCTGTTTAACTATATCCCTAACATAGGGTCTATCATCGCCGCGATTCCGCCTGTGCTGTTGGCCTTTATTCAACTCGGCCCTGCGGGGGCGGGCGGCACGGCGCTCCTCTATCTGGCGACCAATACCGTGATGGGTAACATAGTCGAGCCTAAATATATGGGACGTGGCCTGGGGTTATCGACCTTGGTGGTGTTCCTCTCTTTGATCTTCTGGGGCTGGCTGCTGGGCTCAGTGGGTATGCTGCTTTCGGTTCCGCTGACCATGATCGTCAAGATAGCGCTAGAGTCGAGTCAAAGTGGCAGCTGGCTGGCCATCTTGCTGTCCGATCGCGTCGATGAGACCTTGATTAGTGCAGAGGCCAAGAATGACGCCGAGGCTTCAGCCGGTGCCGATGCCGTTATCGATAGAGCCTCTGATGCCGAGAAGCAGTAATTTATTATTCATACAAGTTTAAGTAATAGGTAAATAGCGTTAAATGGAGTCATTTAAACAAGCACTGCAACAAGTGCAATTTTCTGAGGAAGCCGAGCGGCTGTTTCATGGCCGTGGTGGTCGCTATGCGGGGGCCGAGCATCTGTGTCTCGACTGGTTTCCGCCTGTCCTGCTGCTCACCAGCTTTAAAGAGATAGATGAGGCGGCGCTTGAGGAGCTAACCCAGGCGATTCAGGCACGCTGGCGTGCAGAGAAAGGGCAGCAGGCCTTCAACCTGGTGTTTCAGCACAGGTGCGCAGGGCAGACCCAGACCCATCTGCTATATGGCGAGGTGCCCGAGCCTCATATCGTCAGCGAAAACGGCGCGCGTTTTCAGGTGCATCTGCTGCGCGGGCAAAATCATGGCTTGTTTCTCGATATGCGTGCCGGGCGTGCCTGGGTGAAAGCCCATGCGGCCCAAGCTAATGTACTTAATCTGTTTGCCTATACCTGTGGCTTCTCTGTGATGGCGCTGCAGGGCGGTGCCGATCAGGTGGTCAATATCGACATGAGCAAGGGGGCATTAGCCATAGGCAAGCAGAACCACCTGCTTAATGAGCTGCCCCATGGCGACCGCTTTCTGGGACACGATATCTTTAAGTCCTGGGGCAAGCTAACCAAGATGGGGCCTTATGATCTCATCATCGCCGATCCGCCGAGTAATCAGCGGGGCAGTTTTGTGGCCACTAAAGATTATGCTCGCCTGCTGCGCCGACTGCCTCAGTTGTTGGCCCCAAATGGCGAGGTCTTGCTGTGTCTTAATGCGCCCGAGCTGGGGATAGATTTTCTTAAACAGCAGGTGGCAGAGCAGAGCCCGACGCTTGAGTTTGTCGAGCAGCTGGCTAATCCTGAGGTGTTCTTGGATAGCGATCCCGATAAGGCATTAAAGGTGTTGCGCTACCGCCAGCGGGAGCGGGCATAGCGCAACTGGGCTCTTGGCATGGCCATGAGCCGCTTAAATCAGTAGCGATAGAGTTCTTGAATCAAGGACTGACCGTGTGACTCAATGACCTGGGCTATCTGTTGGTGGTCCAGGTTTTTTAATGCCGAAATCTCGTTAAACAATTTTTCTTGTACGTCGAAGGGCATGGACATGGAGTCCATGAACATGTGGATAGATAAGGTGTCTCCCTGCGTAAACAGGTCGGCTAACCTTTGAGCCTCAAATTCGATCAGCGTGTTCATTGCATTACCTCATTCCTGCCTGCGCAAACCATTCGCTATTAATTAATTGATAGCAGTTCTCATTTGAGTCATTAGATCGTTTTATTGTAAAGAAAATGTTTTTTAGTTTTCGCAGCATTAAAAAAAATGAAAGACTTTCACCTTGGCCCTTGAATATTGACACTTTTAGGCTTTTTTTTGCTAAATGTGGCCACAATACTGAAAGTTTTCTGTAAGTCGTGGTTTTTTAGTGTTAGACTAGCGTCCATGAGTTAGCAGATAGTTGCAGCTTATACCCAAGGCAAAATGCACCAATAAAAAAGCAGGCCTGTACCCTACACAAAAATCTGGAGTCGTTATGGAAGCCCGTGAATACGAGAACGCCTATTACCAAGTGCAAGATGAAGTAATTGAGTCATTACCCGTTGAGATGGATGACGAAGCGTTTTTGGATTAAGGAAATATCCAAACTGAATTTTCACCTTCGCGTTGAGTCTGACTGAACGCGTTAAAGTTGAGAGTCTTCAGACAAAAAGAGCAGCCCTAGGGCTGCTCTTTTTTGTGGTTGTTTTTGTGGTTGTTTTATTGATTGGTATGCCGCGTAATGAGTGATGTATTGGCTATGTGCCTTTAAACGTCAGCCCTGTTCTCGGCAAACTTATTTGAGACAAGCTTCTCTGACGCAAGGTCCTCTGAAACAAGCTCCTCTGACACTAGGCCCTTTAAGACTAGCCTTAGTTTAGGTTGCCTTTCTCTGGCAGGATTTCGACTATCACCCAACGTTTCTTTATCTTGTGCAGGCGTATGGTGCGATCGTCTATCCAGGGTTGTCCGCCCTTGAGCCCCTTCATCTTAACGATCACGGTGACATCCTTGGTAAATTTACGGAAGAAGTCGATATCTATCTCTTCGATCTCCAGGGTGACGTCGCGTATGGAGAGGTTTAACACATGGCGCTGCACCGAGGCGGCAATATAGTAATGCGACAATACCTTTTGCATCGGCTCATCGACAAACTGCTTGGCTTTCTCGACATCTCTGTCGACATAGATGGCTCTAAAGAATCCTAATGAGACCTGTTCTGGTGTCATGACGCCCGAGACGGTTTCCGAGTCCGGGCTGCAGGCTGATATGAGCAAAATGAAGATAAAGAGTAATTTTTTCATAGGGTTTAATCGATTGGCTTTGGTCTAGTATCGCGATTCTCTAATGCCTTGGCAAGCGGCGCACGTCAGTCGAAAGTACTTGACTCTTTAGGGCTGGGGTGGCATATCTGAATGAACAAATTGTTACGGTTATCCACAGAATCTGTGGACAAGTATGTTGAAGAGTCGATGCATAACTCTTAAGTGACTGAACTTAATTGGTAAATTAGTGTGGTCATTTTTTGACGCATTGTGCATCTATGAATATTTTTTAATCTTGCCAGACCGTTTAAGCATAAAAAAAGCCTGTCTCATGACAGGCTTTTTCGTGCTTTTGGCGTATTGCTCGGTGTAGCTTAGTTTTGTGAGGCCTGGATCGCTGTCAGCGCTATGGTGTAGACGATGTCGTCTACCAGGGCACCACGAGACAGATCGTTAACCGGCTTGCGCATACCTTGCAGCATAGGGCCGATACTGATGAGATCCGCACTACGCTGAACCGCCTTATAGGTGGTGTTACCCGTGTTAAGGTCTGGGAAGACGAACACGGTTGCCTGGCCAGCCACAGGGCTGTTAGGTGCCTTAGATTGAGCGACATTTGGCATCACGGCGGCGTCATATTGCAGTGGGCCATCGATCACCAACTCAGGACGTTTCTCTTTGGCGATACGGGTCGCTTCGCGCACCTTATCAACGTCAGAGCCTGTGCCTGAGCTACCGGTTGAGTAGCTGATCATGGCAACCTTAGGCTCGATGCCGAAGGCCGCGGCACTGTCGGCCGACTGAATGGCGATATCAGCAAGCTGCTCGGCATTTGGATCTGGGTTAATGGCGCAATCACCATAAACCAGTACCTGATCCGGCATCAGCATGAAGAAGATTGAGGATACCAGGCTAGAACCAGGTGCCGTCTTGATCAGCTGCAGCGGTGGACGTATGGTGTTGGCCGTGGTGTTTACCGCGCCCGAGACGATACCGTCGACTTCACCTTGCGCCAGCATCATGGTACCTAGCACCATGTTGTCTTCCAGCTGCTCACGGGCAACCACTTCTGTCATGCCTTTATGGCGACGCAGTTCAACCATAGGGGCCACATAGCGTTCGCGAGCGGCTTCAGGTTCGACAATTTCAACGCCTTCGCCTAGGGTCACGCCCTGTTGGCCGGCGATACGCAGGATCTCTTCACGGTTACCAATCAGCACACAGCGGGCGATGCCTCGCTCGGCGCAGATGGCGGCCGCTTCGATGGTTCTTGGTTCGTCACCCTCAGGCAGTACCACAGTCTTTTGCGCGGCGCGGGCCAACTCGGTGAGCTTGTAACGGAACGCCGGTGGCGAAAGTCTGTGCTCACGTGGTGAGTTCATGGTGATGCTTTCTACCCAGCTCTGGTCGATATGGCTGGCAACATATTCCTGCACCTCTTCGATACGTACGGCATCGTCCACCGGTACTTCATGGTCGAAGCGCTGGATGTTGAGCGAGGTCTGCCAGGTGTTGGTGTCGATCAAGAAGACGGGGAGACCTGTCTCGAAGGCTTGTTCACACAGCGCCATGATCTCTGGCTCAGGCTCATAGCTACCGGTTAGCAGCAGTGCACCCACCTTGACGCCATTCATTGCCGCCAGACAGGCCGAGACGATCACATCTGAGCGGTCGCCCGAGGTCACCAGCAGCGAGTCTGTTTTGATGTGAGTAACCATGTTGGGAATACTGCGGGCGCAGAAGGTGACCTTGCGCAGACGACGGGTATTCATCTCACCGGCATTGATGATGCGGGCACTCAAGTGCTTGGCTAAGTCTGAGGCACGTGGTGCCACCAGGTTCAGGTTGTATGGCACACTACCTAAGATGCGTAGCTTGCTCTTACCGGGAAGCTGGAACATGCTGGCAGCGTCTGGACGCTGCACATCCTGGTGGTCGAACACCTCTGACAGGTCTGGACGAGCACGGCCTTCATCGTCAACCGGCGCACCAATCTTGTTGATGATGGCGCCGATGAGACGTTTGTTCTTGCTGCCACCCCAAGCGTTGTGGGCGATCTCGAGACGGTTCATCAGGGCGGTAGGCGTTTCGTTACCTGGCGCCGCGACGAAGATGATATCGGCGTCCAGCGCCTTGGCGATCTCATAGTTGATGTCGTCTGAGAAGGGGTGGTTGCGGGTCTGCACCAGACCTTCGACGATCAGGGTTTCGCTTGGATCGGCGCACTCGGTGGCGCGGGCGATGATCTGCTCCATCAAGACATCGATCTGATCGGTGCGGATCAAGTGCTCGGCGTGTGCCATGTCGAAGGGTTCGAGCGGGTTAACCGTCGGGGATTTGCTAAGAATGGTGGTCGAACGCTCTGGGCCCTTATCGGTTGGGCGCTGCTGGGCGATAGGCTTGAAGAATCTCACCTTTACCCCGTGGCGCTCCAGCGCACGTACCATACCTAGACTGATAGAAGTCAGGCCGACGCCGGTACCATTGGGGATGAGCATAATATTGCGAGACATAGTTACCTCTTATGCCCCGGCCAGTCTATCGGCCGGGTCTTGTCTAAATTCGTTGCGGCGCAAAGCGCCGCGATAGCATTTACTGCTTCGATAACATTACTTTAGCAGTGAAACGGCGTCTTCGGCGATCACCCACTCTTCGTTTGTTGGGATCACCATGGCTACCGGGCCATTGTCTGTTGTGATCTGGCCTTGGTTGCCAAAGCGCGCAGCCTTGTTACGTTCTGCATCGACCTCAAAGTTGAAGATGGCGAGTAGGTTAAGCACTTTCTCACGGATAAGGTCTGAGTTTTCACCGATACCGCCGGTGAATACCAAGGCGTCCAGTCGACCGAGTGGTACTGTGTAAGAGGCGATATACTTAGCCAGACGGTAGCAGAAGATCTCAAGCGCTAGCGTCGCGCCCTTATGGCCTTCAGCGTAACCTTCTTCGATACCGCGACAATCGTTGGTCAGCTCAGAGATACCCAGCAGACCGCTCTGCTTGTTCATCAGGTTATTGACTTCATCGGCGGTGTAGCACAGCTGGTGGATCAGGTGATATACGATAGATGGGTCCATATCACCGCAGCGGGTGCCCATGACTAGGCCTTCGAGCGGTGTAAGTCCCATGGAGGTATCGACACTCTTACCGCCTTTAACTGCGGTGACAGACGCGCCATTACCTAAGTGGGCGCAAATGACGTTGGTGTCAGCCACATCTTTACCAAGTGCCTTGGCGGCTTCGCGGCTTACGAAAAGGTGGCTGGTGCCATGTGCACCATAGCGACGGATGCCGTGCTCGCGATAGAGTTTGTAGGGCAGGGCATACACAAAAGCGTGCTCTGGCATGGTCTGGTGGAAGGCTGTGTCAAACACGGCAACCTGCGGCAGGTTAGGGAAAGACGCCTGGGCGGCGCGAATACCGATAAGGTGAGCAGGGTTATGTAACGGTGCGAAAGTCGCACTGTCTTCAATGCCCTGAATGACGGTTTCATCGATGATCACAGAGCGAGTATATTTCTCACCGCCGTGCACGATACGGTGACCGATTGCCTGGATCTGGGTGGCTACTTCAGGATATTGGCCCAGAATCTCTTTAACGATAAACTCAACCGCTTCGCGGTGGGCGGTAAAGGCTCCAAGCTTAGATTCGAATTTGTTGCCATCGACTTTCCACTTGATGCGTGAATCTTCCAGACCAAAGCACTCTGCTAGACCTGAGATCTGGTCGTCACCCGTAAGCGCGTCGATAATGGCGAACTTCAGTGATGAGCTGCCGCAGTTTAGTACCAAAACCAGTTTGTTAGACATGTTTAAAACCTTTTGCAAAGTGAGTGAATGACTGGCATTCACCAAGATTAAATGACCTCAAGCCTAGGGCCGATGTCGCTTTAAATTCTCGTTCCTGAGATTAAGAGCCTGTCTCTACCAAGGCGATGTCGCTTGGGGCTGGCGCTCGCCTTGTGCTATGGTAAAGACAGTCTCTTAAGTGTTAGGTGTCATCATTGACTGTTCAAGTGTTAAAAACCTTAGGGGTCGGTCGTCGCTATATGAAGACCTGGCCGATGGTTCGACAACTTAGCTTTTATTTTCCAGAGTATCGCGTGATCCGTGCGACCGCTCTGGCGATTCGTTTGATGCCGCCGCTGGCTCTGTTGGCCGGCGGCAGTCAACTCTATCTGTATGGCTGGGCCTGGTTACCTCAGGCTATCACCATTGCCTTATTCTTTATCAGCTTGCCTATTCAGGGTTTGCTCTGGCTTGGCTGGCGCGCCAAGCATCCTCTGCCACTTTCTCTGCTGGACTGGGGCAACAATCTGTCTGCCAAGCTCCAGGGGATGGGGGTGGCCTGTAACCCCTTGGGTGCCAATGCCTGTTATCTCGATATGGCGGTCATCTTAAAAATGGCCTTCGAACGTCTCGATAAGCATTATTGGGAAGCACTCTAGTTAGTAGACGGCGTTGATGCCGGCTTCCACAAACACCTGTTTAATCTGTTCCATGGTTTCGCGCGAGGGGGGGGAGATATCCTTGAGGGTATACTCTTCGCCCATGGCTTCCCATTTGTGTTTACCCAGCTCGTGGTAGGGCAGCAGCTCTACCTTCTCCACGTTGGTCATAGGTTTAATAAATTCTGCCAGCCCCTTTGCCGATTCAACATCGTCGGTATAGCCGCCCACGACCACATAGCGTATCCACACTTTTTGTTGGCGTTTTTGTAGATATTGGGCAAATTGCAGGGTGCGATGATTGCTGACATGGGTTAAGGCAATGTGTTGGTCATCATCGATATGTTTGATATCGAGCAGAACCAGGTCGGTGTTATCGAGGAGTTCATCGATAACTGGGGTGTATTTACGGACGAAGCCGTTAGTGTCTAGGCAGGTGTGTATGCCTTGCTGTTTGCAGGCCTTGAACAGGGCCGCGACAAATTCGGCTTGCAGTATGGCCTCGCCGCCACTGGCGGTGACGCCTCCGCCGCTGGACTCGAGAAAAGGCCGATAGCTGATGATCTGTTCCATCAACTCGTCGACCTCGATTTCACGTCCACCGTGAAGATCCCAGGTATCACGATTGTGGCAGTATTGGCAGCGCATCAAACAGCCTTGCATAAAGGTGATAAACCGAATGCCGGGACCGTCAACTGTGCCAAAGGATTCCAGTGAGTGAATCCGCCCTTTTACTGTCATTGTGACTCCGAAAACTTCAATTAAAGTAGGCTGTGCTAAATTAGTGCACAGCCTAGCTTATATTCACCAAAAATCTAGCGTTTGACCGCTCGATTGACGGAAATTACATCCCTTTGGTGAAAGTACGTGTAATGACGTCCTGTTGTTGCTCTGGTGTCAGTGCGTTGAAGCGCACGGCGTAGCCAGAAACACGGATGGTCAGCTGTGGATACTTGTCAGGGTTAACCACGGCATCTTCCAGCATTTCGCGGTTCATCACGTTCACGTTAAGGTGCTGACCACCTTCACGAGTCTCGTTATGAGCGAAGTAACCGTCCATCAGTGCAGCAAGGTTAGCGCGGCGACCGTCTTCATCTTTACCCAGTGCGTTTGGCACGATAGAGAAGGTATAAGAGATACCATCTTGTGCGTGAGCAAACGGCAGCTTGGCAACCGAGGTCAGTGACGCGATAGCGCCTTTCTCGTCGCGGCCATGCATTGGGTTCGCACCCGGTGCAAATGGTGCGCCGGCAGGGCGACCGTCTGGCGTAGTCCCCGTCTTCTTACCATAAACCACGTTTGAGGTGATGGTGAGGATTGACTGAGTCGGGATCGCGTTACGGTACATCTTCTTGTGACGGATCTTAGCCATGAAGCGTTCAACCAGCTCGGTAGCCAGGTCATCGACGCGTGCATCGTTGTTACCAAACTTAGGATATTCACCTTCGATGTCGAAATCGACGGCAATGCCGTTTTCGTCACGAATTGGCTTCACCTTGGCAAACTTGATGGCTGACAGTGAATCGGCTGCAATCGATAGGCCAGCGATACCACAGGCCATGGTGCGACGTACGTCTCTGTCGTGTAGCGCCATCAGGGCCGCTTCGTAAGAGTATTTGTCGTGCATGAAGTGGATGGCGTTGAGTGCAGACACATATTGGGTGGCTAGCCAGTCCATCATGGTGTCCAGACGACCCATTACATCGTCAAAATCCAGTACTTCATCAGTGATTGGCTCAAACTTAGGACCGATCTGTGTCTTCAGTTTCTCATCCACGCCGCCGTTGATGGCATAAAGCATGGTCTTAGCCAGGTTGGCGCGTGCGCCGAAGAACTGCATGTGCTTACCCACAACCATAGGGCTCACACAACAAGCGATGGCATAGTCGTCAGACTCGAAATCGGGACGCATCAGGTCATCGTTTTCGTACTGGATAGAGCTGGTGTCGATAGAGACCTTAGCGCAGTACTTCTTGAAGTTCAGCGGTAGCTTCTCTGACCAAAGCACAGTGATGTTTGGCTCAGGGCTTGGACCCATGTTGTACAGGGTGTGTAGGAAGCGGAAGCTAGACTTAGTGACCAATGTACGGCCGTCAAGACCCATACCCGCGATAGATTCGGTGGCCCAGATTGGGTCGCCAGAGAATAGCTCATCGTATTCTGGAGTACGTAGGAAGCGCACCATACGTAGCTTCATCACGAAGTGGTCAACCATCTCCTGGGCTTGCTGCTCGGTCAGCACGCCATTTTTGATGTCGCGCTCGATGTACACATCTAGGAAGCTAGAGGTACGGCCCAGAGACATGGCGGCGCCGTTTTGGCTCTTCACTGCTGCTAGGTAGCCGAAGTAAGTCCACTGAATTGCTTCTTTCGCGTTAGTCGCAGGACCAGAGATATCACAGCCGTAGCTGGCAGCCATCTGCTTCATCTGACCAAGGGCTTTGTGCTGCTCGGCGATCTCTTCACGTAGTTGCATGGTGGCAGAAAGATCTTCGCCTGCTTCAAACTGTGCTTGCAGTGAGCTGAACTGGGCAAATTTTTCCTGCATCAGGTAGTCGATACCGTACAGGGCGATACGACGGTAGTCACCAATGATACGACCACGGCCGTACGCATCTGGCAGACCAGTCAATACGCCAGACTTACGGCAGCGCATGATCTCTGGGGTGTAGATATCGAACACGCCCTGGTTGTGTGTCTTGCGCAGCTCAGAGTAGACATACTTGATGTTTGGATCGAGTTCACGACCATAGGCAGCGCATGAACCTTCGACCATACGGATACCGCCATTGGGTAACATGGCACGCTTAAGTGGCGCGTCTGTTTGCAGACCGACAATGGTTTCAAGATCTTGGTCGATGTAACCTGCTTCATGAGAGGTAATGGTAGAGACTTTGTCGGTATCGAAATCAACCGGCGCGTGAGTGCGGTTTTCTTGCTTGATACCTTCCATCACTTTGTCCCAAAGCGCGCTGGTCGCTTCGGTGGCGCCGGCTAGGAAAGATTCGTCTCCTTCATAGGGCGTGTAGTTCTTTTGAATAAAGTCGCGTACATTTACTTCAGACTTCCAATCACCAGGAGTAAAACCTTCCCACGCTTTGGTGAACAGCTCAGTTTTTTCGGTCATCGTACTAATACCTTCTGTTTGAGATAAAGGTTATTGGTTATCGAGTGGCTGTCACTTAAGACGTTGCGATACACCAATAGCTATTCTTCGCAGCTCCCTTCAATGTATTACCCGGATGATGGGAACTGATTATCGAACCGGTAAACCGTGTCGATTTAAATCTGTTTTACGCGATATCCGAACTCGTTTGACACTTACTGTCTAAGCCGATTCGGTTACCGTTAAATTGGTAAGACCAATTAACCACATGAATAGTACCATATCTGCCTAGGTGCTGCATCTGAATCGGTCTGCTTTTGCCCGAGTTAATGCCAAAATTGCTATCGGGTTATCATTTTTGGCGCAAAATTTCGTTTGCATCTCACCTGAGAGTCGGTTATTTGCGCGAGCAAACGCTCACCTTTATCGGGTGTTACCTGCATCTAAGGAAAATGCTGATTCCCTGGGGTTATGAATGCCATGCCCATAGGGCATATTGATGCCGGTTATCAGCAAGTTTGATGTAAGTATAGGGGAGATAAAAAAGAAGAGGGCCTAAGCCCTCTTCGTTGTCGTTTGCGCGATTAAAGTAGCGCTGGGATCCCCTGAATCATACCCACTGCCAGCATGGCGGCGAGACAGATCACAAAGGCTAGCCCCGGAATGATGAGCCTGTCGGCCAGACTTAGGCTGGCGGCACGTTCTTTGTCGCCAATCAGACCATTGTTGTCTAGCAACATGGTCAGCGCCCAGGCCAGTACAGGGTTAGCAACGAAAGAGGCGAAGATACAGATACCCGCCGCCTGGCTGCTTTGGGTGTCTTTCACCATCTGCATGCCTGCCTCCAGGAGTGGTAGGAACACGCCAACCAGGAGAGCGATTGACATCACAGGACGCCATACGGTGACATCCATTGGGTAACCCAGTACCGCGACTATGATACACAGGCTACCTAGCAAAATGGCGCCAGCAGGAATAGGACGCTTAGCGATTGCCGCCGGGATCATATAGGTACCCCAAGACGAGGTGATGTTACCGCCACCCACTGCCGTACCGACGATTTGGCGCAGTGAACAGGTGGTCATGGTGTCATCCACGTCCATCAGCACTTTCTCTGTGCCTTTAGGGTAGTTCAGCTCCTGGAAGATACGGTGACCCAAGAAATCGGGTGACCACATGGCAACCGCCAGGATGGCAAAGGGGAGTGACGCGATAAAGTGCTCGAAGTTAGGTAAACCTAGCTGCCAGCCATGCTCGGTAGAGCCCCACCAGTAGACGGGGTTCAGGTTAGGGATGCCTGGAGCGGTAACAAACTGCAGATCTAATCCCGCGCCTAGGGCGAAGGCCAGCGCAATCGCGGCGATAGAACAAAGTGGGATCGCCAGCCAACGTTTACCTACCTTGGCCAAATAAGCGTAGATCACCACATTCACTAATAAGATGAAGAAGGCCACATAGCCAAGGCTATAGTCCAGGGCATGCTTGGCTTGCAGGCCGCCGGCCCAGTCGAATAGGGAGGTGATCTGACTCTTGGCGCCCATGAAGCCGAGGAACACTAAGAGTCCCCCTGCGACGCCGCTGGAGGTGAGGTTTACTAACCTGGAGCCCCCCTTAAAGTAACTGAGCAGCAGACCAAAGATACCCAGGAGGATCGCCAGTGCTAATGGGTGGGCACCGGCCAAGGCGATGGTGCCGATAAGCGGGATCATGGGGCCGTGGTTGCCGCCAAGGTTGGCGCGAGGGTTGATAAATCCAGAACTGATGATACAGAAGAGCAGGGCGGGGATGAGCATTTCGACGCGAACCACCTGAATGGCGAATTCGGCGCCCAGGTTGATGTGATCCCAGCGCTCGCTCAGGCCCGATGCCCAGGCGGCCATTACCGCCGAATACATCACCGTGATGCCGATAGTGCCTGCGATGGCGGGCACTAGGTCTTCCCACTCAAAGCGGAAATCGCGTCCCGGCAGGTTGAGGCCCCAACGTCTGGGCTTCATGATCTGTAATTCGTGGTCTAAATATTCTTCACGAGTGGCAAACTCGCTGGCAGGACGGTGAAGCGCCTTGTAAGTCAGCTCAGAGGCTTCCATCTCTTCTTTTTTGACTGTTTCTGACATAATTTCTCATTCTCCGAAAAGAACTTATTGACTCATCAATTCGATGAAGACTTAGAGGTAATCCTTGCAAGTCAGCGAGTGTCGTTTGTTGAAAGACCCCCAGGTGCCACTCGAGTAACTTGTCCGCCCCCAAGAATGGATAAAACACCCTAAACCCGGTGAGCAGTTGCATCCCTAACGCTGTTTAAAATTGGTCTGACCAATTTACCTCATAAATCTTAACATAGTGACTTTTGCCTGACATTAACTATCAATAAACTTGAAACTGGTGATTAGATGATTTGGGAGCTAGTTAACATCTTGTGTCGCCATTTCAGATCAATTTTTACATTAGGCATATATATTGCGTTTGGTTTTAGATCGCGCCTTCTGTCACTTTTGGGAGCCACTCCGCCAATTTTTTGCAAATAAGAGGCGCCTCTCACGCCTCACATTTTTAGCTGGGTCACGGCTCACAAAAGTGGCGCTTATTGTGCTCCGCACCTCACAAAGGGGCGCAAATGTCCGCCTTAGCCTTTTGCTATCTCGCCAGTTTGCCTTGGGAAAACATTGGCTAAGGATGTTAATCAACTTGCCTTATAGCTTAGGCAATAGGTGGTCAGTTGCCAGTTTGCTAGAGCAAACTACACACCTTCGCGCCTCAACACCGCATTCATAGGTTTTTATGGTATTAACAATTGGTTTTCGCGTAAGTTGCTGTATTAAAGCGGTTTTAAGGTGAATTATTATCGGCTTAACAAGCTCGTCACCTTGATATTTGGCTATCAAATTTACTGATTGTCTCATTCATTAATATCAAATTTTATTTCGCCTTTTTAGTGGCTAATCTCGGCATAAGAGAGCGAGGCAACAAGCTAACTCTTTGTAAAAACATTTGTTAATCAATAGCCGTCTCTAGGGAGATGGCACTTGCGGAGATGATGTTAATGAAATTTCACCCCTGTTTTACGCTTGGCTGGAGAAGGACACGTCATGACGATACCTAATCTAGTGCCACTTGCCGCCAGGCAGAGCCAGCCAACGCCTGTGGCCGAGACTAGCCTATGCCAGCGCGCCGCGGCTTACGGTCAGGAGAAGGTGACTAAGCAGGCGACGGCATCTATCGGCCAGGCGATGTTTGCCGGTGCCTTTATCGCACTCGCCTTCGTGTTTTATCTCACCGTCACCACAGGCGCATCGGGCGATTGGGGCATGGTGCGCCTGGTTGGCGGCCTGGCCTTTAGTCTGGGGCTGATGTTGGTGGTCATCTGCGGTGGCGAGCTCTTTACCAGTAGTGTGTTGAGTAGCGTTGCCTGGGCGCAGAAACGCGTGAGCACGCGGCAGCTGCTGGTCTGTTGGGGACGTGTTTATCTGGGGAACTTCTGCGGCGCCATGATCATGCTGGCATTGATCCTCAGTGCCAAGATGTATCTGTTGGACGGCGGGTTGTGGGGGCTTAATGCCCTGAAGGTCGCGCAACATAAGCTGCACCACTCCTGGGGCCAGGCCTTCGCCTTGGGCATCTTATGTAACATGCTGGTTTGCTTAGGGGTTTGGATGACCTTTGCCAGCAAGGAGGTGCTCACCAAGGCCATTTTATTGATGCTACCTGTGGCGATGTTTGTCAGCAGCGGCTTCGAGCACAGTATCGCCAACCTCTTTATGGTGCCACTGGGGATCGCCATTAAGCAGCTGGCCATCTGGGACTGGTATCAGATCCCTGGGTTTACCGCTCAGCAATTTAATGACCTGACTCTGCTTCATTTTTTGACCAATAACCTCATTCCTGTCACCGCGGGCAATATCGTCGGCGGCGGCATAGTGGTGGGCCTGGGTTACTGGTGGATAGATGCAGGTAAGGCTCGCGTCGTACCAGAAAAAGTGCCACTGAGGGCGGTACATCTGGAGCCAGTATTAAGCCGTGACCAGCAGGGCAAGGAACAGAATAGCTATAGCGATAATGCCGCCAATACCATTTCAATTTTATCTAGTAAAGTTTGCAGGGGAGAGACCCAAATGCCTAAATCGATTCAGAAACTCAATGTCAGCGCCTTGATGGAGCAGACACCTTTTACCCTAACCCCCGAGCTATCCGTGTACGAGGGACTCAAGCAGCTCAACGAGGCGCAGCTGCGCGGCGCGCCTGTGGTCGATGCTCAGCAACGCCTGCTGGGGTTTGTTTCTCAGCAAGACCTGCTGCGTAGTCTCTGGTCAGAAGAGTTTGTCCGTGGCATAGGCTACAAGGTGGCCGACCTGATGCAAACCCGAGTGCTGACGGTAACCCCTGATGATGCGGTGGCCGATCTGATCGAGGTAATGGTGGTGGATCGTGACAAGTTGTTTCCGGTGAGCGACATGGGCGTGCTGACCGGCAACACCTATGCCAGCTATGAGGAGCGGCTCCGTCACGCCAGCGCCAGCAAGCCGAGCTGCTTCCCTGTGGTCAGTGAAGGCAAGCTAGTGGGCGTGATCACCCGTGAGGCCATAGTGACCAAGGTGTGTGCTGTGTATGGCTAAGGCGTCGCAGATAAAACTCGGCACCGATATGATTTGACAGCCTGTGGGCCTTTATAAGCCGTGCCGATATCAATCGGCGAAAGTAGAAAGGGGCATTTGCCCCTTTTTTGCGGTTTGTACTGCCAGCTAAGCCAGCTTATCGGCTCGTCTTGGCGTGCTGACGATGCTTGCTGAGACGTCTGGCCTCGGTGATCACACAGTCTCGCAGCGGGTTTTCGCCCGAATCGCAGCGCCACACGAAAGAGAGGTGTCTCTGCATATTAAGTTGCGGCGTCGGCAGGATAACCAGTTCACCGGCGGCCACCTCTTTCTCCACATCCAGAAAAGGAAGGCTGCTGAGGTAGGGCCCATTCTTCACTAAGGCCTTGAGCAGCGAGACATGCTCATACTCTTTCCATACGTTGAGCTTTTCGATGACGCCATGAATGGCCCCTTCGAAGATGCGGCGAGTCCCCGCGCCTTGTTCGCGCAGCACCCATCTCGCCTGCTCTAACTGCGCCAGGCTGATGTTGGTCTGCTTGGCATAGGGATGATGAGGCGAGGCGACGACCACCAGATGGTCGTCTAACCATTGCTCCTGATACAGACGGCTGTCGTCGTTGCGCCCCTCTATGATGCCAAAGTCATATTCGTAGTTAAGTAGGCCCTCGACCACGTTCTCGGTATTTTCCACTGTGAGCTCGATCCTAAGTTCGGGAAAATCGGTATCGATTTTACTGATAAGCTCGGGGAGCAGATGCTCGGCGGCGGTCTGACTGGAGCATAAACGAAAACGACCGCTTATAAGGTGTTGTTCGTGAAGGCCTAATTCTATTTGTTGTGCATCTTGTAGCAGACGTCTCGCCCTTGGGCGTAACCAGTTTCCCCAGTGACTCAGGGTGAGGCGATTACCCTGTCTGATAAAGAGGGGGCGGCCGAGTAGATTTTCCAGCTGCCCAAGGGACATGCTAACTGCAGACTGTGTCATCGACAGTTTTCGCGCCGCCGCACTCACACTTTCCAGGCTGGCTACGGCATCGAACACCATGATTTGTTTTAGGGAGTACTTCATTGACCTTGTGGCGTCCTAACTGAATTAACCAATAAAGAAAACTATCAATAAAATTGATGCTTGCGTGATATTGATTGTATGAGCGCCTGAGGGCTTTCACAAGTAACGCGTTGATTTTATCTGAGTTACTCGACATGCCTCACTCTTTAAGCGTGTCTTGTGCGCACCATGACATTTCTTGGCTACACGTGAGCCCAATCGAGCAGCTGGCTTTGTTTGGGCGCTCCCAGTTTAGGCTCTTCGGGTTTAGGCCATTCCAGTTTAGGCGATCCGAGCCAGTTGCTCTGCGCTTGATTGTTTCAGTGCCCAACGGGTGATTCTTGTGCAGCAGAGGGGGAATTGGTTTATATTGGCGGGCAATAACTTAGACTCCAAGAATAACCATGGAAAAATAATGGCAAATCAAGCGCCTTCTTCGGCGGCAAACCCGCAAAATAAAATCCCTTTACCCGACACCTTAGTGATCATCTTCTTTGTGGCCTTGGCAGCCATGTTGTTGACCTATCTGGTGCCCGTAGGTTCCTTCGAGACCCAGGAGATCCATTATCTTGCCGATGGCGTTGAAAAAACGCGTAGTGTGGTCGACCCTAACTCCTTTCGTTACAGCCTGGATGAGGCCGGAGAGCAGCTTAAACAGCCAGTAGCCCTGTTTGAGGGCGGTGGGGGCATAGGCTTCTTCAATTTTGCCTTCGAAGGTTTAACCTCGGGATCTAAATGGGGGACCGCCATCGGGGTTATTATGTTTATGCTGGTGATCGGTGGCGCCTTCGGCATAGTGATGGAAACCGGCACCATAGATAACGGCATCATACGCTTGATCGACAAGACTCAGGGCAACGAGCGACTCTTCATTCCCGTGCTCTTTATTCTCTTCTCCCTCGGCGGCGCCGTGTTTGGTATGGGGGAGGAGGCGATCGCCTTTGCCATCATCATCTGCCCCTTAATGATACGCTTGGGCTTTGATGGCATCACCACTGTGATGGTGACCTATGTGGCGACTCAGGTGGGCTTTGCCAGTTCCTGGATGAACCCCTTTAGTGTGGCGATCGCTCAGGGGATTGCCGACATTCCTGTGCTCTCAGGCGCCGGTGTAAGGGGGCTCATGTGGGCAGGGTTCACCCTGATGGGGGTGATCTTTACCATGCGCTACGGCGCCAAGATCCAGGCGGATCCGCAAAGCTCACTTTGTTTTGAGTCGGATCGATATTTCCGTGAGCATCATAATTCGAGCGAGTTACAGAGCCGTTTTAATCTCGGTGACAGTCTGGTACTGCTCACTATCTTGCTGACGGTCGTTTGGGTTATCTGGGGGGTTGTTACTCAGGCCTGGTTTATTCCCGAGATCGCCAGTCAGTTCTTTGCCATGGGGATTGTCGTAGGGATAATTGCGGTGATCTTCAGGTTAAATGGCATGACGCTTAATCGCATGGCCAGTAGTTTTAAGCAGGGAGCGGGCACCATGTTGGAGCCGGCCTTGCTGGTCGGTTGTGCCTCGGGGATCTTGCTGCTCCTGGGGGGCGGTAAGCCCGATGAGCCAAGTGTATTAAATACCTTACTTAACGGCGCCGGCAGCCTGATTGGTCAGCTCCCCGCAGTTGCCTCGGCCTGGTTTATGTTGCTGTTTCAATCTGTGTTTAATTTCTTTGTCACCTCGGGGTCGGGTCAGGCGGCATTGACCATGCCCTTGATGGCACCTCTAGCCGACATCGTCGGGGTATCGCGTCAGGTGGCGGTGTTGGCCTTTCAGCTGGGGGATGGCTTTACCAATGTGCTGGTGCCGACATCGGCATCTCTGATGGCGACTTTAGGCGTATGCCGCGTCGATTGGGGCATTTGGGTCAAGTTTATCTGGCGGTTTATGTTGGCGCTGTTTTTGGTGTCGAGCCTTGTTGTGGTATCTGCCCATTACCTAGGTTTCACCTAAGGAAACTGCGAACAAGTCCTGCAATTTAGGTATCGAGCGAGGTTTTGAGCGGCCCGCCTGATTTTTGAACGCTAAGTGTTCAATTTTGGCCAACATACTGCCGTTTTACGCCGAATTTCGACCTAATTCCAGGCTGTTCCCGGATTTCAGACAGATCTTGGCTGTCGTCGTAACATCTGGTCTACTTTAAACAGGTTCGCCAAGGTGAATAGCATGGCTAACTGTGAGTCATTTTTCGTCAGCCCTTT
>NZ_JAKEVJ010000058.1:0-53764 GCF_022398425.1 Shewanella sp. Isolate7
GTTTACAAAATGTAAATAAGATAAAATAACAGCGCAGGTAATAGATTATAAAAATTAAATGTACAAATTTAACTCTATGTACATTTTAACACCTGACACAACAAGACAAGTTGTGATTTTAATTAACAAGTTAAGTCGGTGGTTAGAAGCATGAAATCAAAGAAAAGTTTCGATGATTTGGAGTTTACTCCGCTTCATAAAAAAATAATGTTATGGGGAAGTGGTGGTCCCTTCCTCGATGGATATGTCTTAGTCATCATTGGGTTAGCCTTACAGCAGCTTACACCAGCGTTAGAACTGGACGCCCAATGGATTGGCCTCGTTGGCGCCGCAACCTTGGTCGGTCTGTTTATTGGCACGGCACTATTTGGTTATGTCGCCGATCTTTTCGGTCGCAAGCTGATGTTTATGATAGACATCATCGCCATCGCAGTGCTCTCCTTCGCAACCATGTTTGTCTCCTCTCCTCTGGAGTTGGTTGTAGTACGCTTCTTGATAGGTATCGTTATCGGTGCAGACTATCCTATCGCCACCTCAATGGTTGCCGAATTTTCCCCAACCAAACAGCGTGCCTTCACCATGGGTTTCATCGCCGCCATGTGGTACGTGGGCGCTACGGCCGCCAACATGGTGGGTTACCTGCTGTACGATGTACAAGACGGCTGGCGCTGGATGTTTGGCAGTGCCGTCATCCCCTGTTTAGTCATCCTACTCGGACGGTTCCACCTGCCTGAATCCCCAAGATGGCTACTGAAAAAGGGACGCACCGAGGAGTGCAAGCAGGTAATGAACCAATTTTTCGGTAAAGACATTAGCCTGAATTTTGAAACGGCAGAGCAAACCAAATACAGCAAACTATTTGAGCCGGTATATCTGAAACGCATCTTATTCGTTGGCATCATATGGACCTGTCAAGTGATCCCTATGTTTGCCATCTATACCTTTGGCCCACAAATCATCGAATTACTCGGTTTCACCGACGGCAAAGATGCCGCTCTGGGCAATATTGTCATCAGTATATTCTTTATGGCAGGTTGCATCCCAGCTATGTACTGGCTCAACTCTATTGGGCGTCGCCCACTACTGATCGGCAGCTTTGCGATCATGACCGCATCGTTGGCGTTGCTAGGGCTCGTCAATACTCCAAGTATCTGGCTGATTGTGGCGGCCTTTGCCATCTATGCCTTCTTCTCAGGAGGCCCAGGGATCTTGCAGTGGCTTTACCCTAATGAACTGTTTCCAACAGAGATTCGAGCCTCTGCGGTGGGAGCTGTGATGTCTTTCAGTCGCATCGGCACCATTATTTCAACCTACGGATTACCGCTCTTTATGGCTAGCTACGGTATATCGGCCACGCTACTGGTGGGTGCAGCTATCTCACTGCTTGGCCTATTGGTATCTGTTCTTATGGCCCCCGAAACCAAGGGACTGGCGCTAGAAACAACCAGTGCAGCCGACTTTTAATAGGTACTTTATGACGAAACAATATCCATATTAAAAACAAGGATAAATAGATTAATAAATAGCTGACCAGAACATTAATTAATCAAGAAATAAAACTATCTATAAATCATTACCACTCTTGCTGAGTTCAGGTAAGGAGGCTTTACACACCTTGAAAACAACTGGATATATAATTCTTTACATCAATAAAGAAAAAGCAATAAGTAAATAAACAGCAACACAGACAAATAATTAATTTGGAAATATGATGATGAATAAAAAAACATTTTGCCTTTCTATTTTAGCCAGTGCCATAGCTCTGAGTGGTTTCAATACTTTTGCTGCTGAAGAGGATGGAATTAATATTCACGGTGCCGTGCGTATTAATTATGCCTATAAAGATTACAGTGAAAGCTCTAAAGATAAAGGCGGTGACTTTACTTTCAACATGGCATCGCTAAGATTTGATGGCAAGCTAGGAAACTGGGGCTTGAAATCAGACTATCGTTTCACTGCTGATACCAATTACATCAAGTATGGTTACGCCTACTATGATCTCAACCCAGAGTGGCAATTACAGATGGGTATCAACCAGGTGCCTTTTGGTAACAGAGACTATATCTCAAATAGTTACTGGTTCGGCCTGCCCTACTACCTGGGCTTCGAAGATGACTATGACATCGGCGTAAAGGCCACCTTCGAGCGCAATGGCTGGCATACTGACATGGCCCTCTACAAAGGCGCCGAGTACGGCCCAACCGAGAACAAGCGTTATGCGGCCGATCTCTACACAGGCACCATTAACGGTACCGAATACAACAACGAAGAGACTAACCAGGTTAACCTGCGTCAAACCTACACCTTCGAGCATCAGGGAGGCACAACCACTCTGGGCGCTTCAATCGAAGCAGGTCAAATCTACAATGCCAAAACAGGCAATAATGGCGATCGCTACGCCGTCGCCGCTCACCTAAATACCGATTTTAACGGCTGGAATGTTCAACTACAGGCAATGCAGTATGAATTTAATGCCGCCGATGCCGTCGATGACAACAAGATCGCCGTATCTGTAGTGAGTTGGCAGTATGAGGTAGCCTCTAAAGGACAAATCTATAACCTAAACATCGCTAAAACCATCCCAACAGATTGGGGTAGCATCAAGTTCTATAACGATTTCGGTTTGATGACTCCAGACGTTGAAGATAAAACCTACGACAACAGTATGCAAAACGTCTTAGGTGCCGCGCTATCGGCGGGCCCAACCTACACCCATATCGACTTTATCATGGGTAAAAACATGACCTTCTCTACCGCCAACAACGACCACGTCGGTCTACCCGAAGTGGGTGATGATTGGGACAAACGTATCAACATCAGCATGGCCTACTATTTCTAACCGCCAGTGTGGTCAATCGGCTATCGGACACCACCCTCATTCGATAGTCGATGACCACCTTTAGGGTCAGCTCCGAGTTCGTTTAACGCTGTACGACTACCTTTTGGCCCAGCCTTCGCCCCGTCGAAGGCTTTTTTTAATTTATCAATGAGGTTATCAGCGCATGTTCAAGCTTAAAAACCTAGCCGTTAATCACAAGATAGCGCTCGCCTTTAGCTGTATCGCCGTTGCCATCGTGGCCCTCAGCATGATGCTAATTTCGGGACTCAATCAAACACGTGACAATATTCTTACCCTGACGGATGAGGTGCTGCCCAACGTCTTGCTGGTCGAGAAAATTAAGTTTGTCACTATCTTCATTCGCCGAGATCAATTCAGTTTTCTTCCCAGTATTGGCGACCCCGAAATGAAGAGCTGGATGCAAACGACAGACGATATGATCCAAGATGTCACTAGGATGATCGACTCCTACGAGAAAGCCATTAAAACCGACGCCGAGCGTCAGGCGTTTATACAGGCAAGAACACATTGGCGCGATTACCTCGCCGCCCAGAGTGGCTTTAACCAGATAGTGTTAAAACAAGATTTAGCCGGGGCAAACACTTACCTGCTCAGTTCATACAAGCAGTTTAATAAGATGCAAGAAGCCCTAAACCAGCTCACCGCCATCAATGTGACCCGTACCGAAGCCGACAGAGTCAGCACCCTAGAAGGTGTGAGTCACACCAGCATTAAAACCTATATAGGTATCGCCGCCGTATTTGTACTTATGGCATTGATGACACTCTTACTGGGCAGGCAAATTCGCGCACCACTGCATGCCGTGATGCAGATGGCTCAGGCGATTGCCAGTGGTGATCTGACCTACAAAATAGATCGCAAGCAGATAGGCACAGATGAATTCGGCCAACTAGCCGATACCTGTATCAGCATGCAAAACAATTTAACGGCCTTGGTAACTCAGATCAGTGCCGCGGTAGAGCAGCTAAGCACCTCTACCGAAGAGGTCAGCGCCATCTCTACCCAGTCTTCTCAAGGCATGGCCGCGCAGCAAAGTGAAATCACCATGGTCGCCACGGCAATGCAGCAGATGCAGGCCACTGTCAATGAGGTCGCCATGAACACAGAGGAAGCCTCTACATCGGCCAACGCCGCCAATGACTTTGCCGACCGAGGCAACCAAGAGGTCAAACACAACATCCAGGCCATCGAACAGGTCTCCACTGTGATCGACGAGGCCGGTGAAATGGTGGCGCAACTGGAGAAGGACTCTGCCAGTATCTCCATGGTCGTAGACGTGATTGGTGGTATCGCCGAACAAACAAACCTGCTGGCGCTCAATGCCGCCATCGAGGCAGCACGGGCCGGCGAGCAAGGCAGAGGCTTCGCTGTGGTTGCCGACGAGGTGAGAACCCTGGCCGGCAGGACTCAAGATTCTACTCGTCAGATAGTGGAGATTATCGAGCAGCTGCAACAAAGAGCCGTCGAGGCCGGCGGCGCCACCAAACAAAGTTGCGAGATGATTCGTCGCTGTGTGTCACAGAGCCTGGCAGCTGGCGATAAGATAAGCGAAATCGAAGTCGCCGTAGCACAGATTGCGGCGATGAACATTCAGATCGCCAGCGCTTGTAGCGAACAAAACTCGGTGACCGAAAACCTCAGCCAAAATATCGAACGAATCAATGTCTCCTCGGCGGAGGCTGCTCAGGGTGCCAGCCAGACGGCCCAGGCCTGTATTGAGTTAAGCCAACTATCCCTGGAACTAAAAACCATGGTCGATCACTTTCAAACGACCTAGGGTTCCCTCCCGCTGCGATGATAGCTATCTGGCCCTGTGGTATTTCCCCCTGGGCCTTTCTGTTTCGCTTAACGAATAAGATTGCAATACAATGACACTTCATTCTCTATTCGCTTCAACTTTAACCACTAAAAATAACAGAATAGCCATGGCCCGCCCCAACAAGAAAGCCCCCAGCCGCAGCGTCGAAATTTACTGCGCCCAATGTAAGACGCGCCTGTTCAAATATCGCAAAGGAGGAAAAGGTACCCTGGTCAAATGCTTCAAGGAGCGCATCGTTGAGGACGACACTCGTACGAACTGTCACTGCCCAAACTGTGAGCAATGCTTTGCCCGTGACACCTTGATAAGAGGCGTACCCGCTTTTAAGATTATCGGTGGCAAAGTCATAATGAAATAGCTAACCGTTTGCGAAGTAAGGTAAAAATATTTAGTCTTGGTTTAAAACCATTCGCAGTGGCTAAAGAAATCGTAAACTAAAATGGATCACCCCATGGTATTCGCCAAGCGCTCACAAAACGTCTCGATTGCCAGCCCTGGGTTAACATCATGGCTAAAACTTGCTATGAGCCGGACCAGGCTCATGCTCGCCGCCCTGGCCTTGATACTGTTTAGCGTTAATAGCAACGCCTGCGAACTCATCATGGGCTATCGCACCAGTGAGCGCCTGCCCTACATACATGCCGAGCCGGATAATCAGGGGCTCTATCTTGCGCTTTATCAGCTAGCCAGCGAGCGAATTGGTTGTTCACTTAAGGTGTACAGGGCACCCAAGAAGCGAATACTCAGGGCGCTGCGGCTAGGCAAGGTGGATTTCTACCCAGGCTTTGGCTTTACCCAAAAGCGTAATCATTATGCTTACTTCATTGCCAATGTTCTGTTCGAGAGATACACGGGGATCAGCCACGCGGGAATAGAGGAAATAAACTCACTCAATGATCTAGTCGGCACCCCCTACGTGCTGCTCATTTCTCCCGGCGGCTATGATCTCGATGGCATTCCCAAGGGGTCATTACACGCCGTCCACCCGAGATGGATGCCGCTCAGGCCTTTGAGCTGTTGAGCACGGGTAAGGGGGACTTTTTCAGCTATGACGAAACAACACTAAGGTATGAGTTGGCACACCATCCTCATCCAGAGCTCAAGCTTCACCCCAAATGCAGTGAACCGATGCGCGACATGTACCTGGGTTTTTCCAGGAAGAGCCGATACTTTAAAGCGATACCGAATCCAGAATTCTCCCCCGAAAAGCCTGAGTCCATTGATAATAGGCGACTGCTACTCGCGTCAGACAGCAAGGCTCATGCGCTGGCCATTGAGCTGGCAAAGATGCGCGCCAGCGGCGAAACAGAAAAGATTAGAGGGAGCTTCTTCACCCCATCCCAGGTCAGCCACTAAGCCGACTCGGCGCTTACTTCGCCGCCGCAAATGACTTTATTGTGTCACAAAAAGCAACTATCCTATTGGATGCAGCGATGGCACCAGTAGGCCAAGCAGAGTCACTGCATAAGGAACAGGTCAAACAAACTAAGGGATGAGTATGAACGCACTTATCAAGGCATGGAATGCCACACCAGAACTGATTAAACCCATAGTCGTGCTGTCGTTATTGGGCTTATTAGGCATTGGCGCCTTTTTCTGCGGCCAGCTGATCGGCCTGCTGATCTATTAATGCTTATGTTAATGCTTGTTTGAATGGTTAAGGATTGAACAGAATCCATGATACCTTAGGGCCTGTTGACCTTTTGAGAACAATTTTTGTTCTAATTGAGCACGTTCAAATCACGGCATGAGGCATGAGGCTTGAAATATAGTTATTCTATATAAAAGCCGAGTAACACAGCGTTGAACGTGCTCAAGACGAACCCTGCAAAAATGAACGCGAAAGATAAACAGGCCCTAGGCAATCGGCAGACTTAGGATTGCCTAGGATCGCCAATGGCTACTCTCTGTTTTGCATGAAATCTTCGCTGAAGTCGGTTGGCCAGTACTTATAGCCTTGCACCGTCGCCTCAGCCGCCGCCCCCATCAGATTGACCTGGTAGGTCTTTACCCCGTCGAGATCCACAGATTAATTGGCCGACATCTGCTCATCATTTTCCTTGTATTTGGCACTGGCCTCGGCCTGGGCCTGGCCCTCATAACCCGAGTCCTTAAACCTTTGTAGCGCATCAGGTTTCAAGAACGCCTGCACGAAGACCATCTGCTTCCAACCTATCCCCGCTCCCACGCCGCCGGTTGCAAAACGATAGTAGCTGTTGCTGCCCCCTTCACTGAGTACACAAATTCCACCACCCGTAGACAAGGCAAACAGATAACTGTTACTGCCTGTGCAGACCACATGGGCGATCGAATTGGCCACGGCCGATTTGGCAGCGGGATGCTGCGCATAGATACTGGTCAGAGCCTCCTGGGTCTCCTGGCGCGCGTTGGCCTTCTTCGCCTCAGGCGTGTTCCCCGTCGCACAACCCGCAACAAGTGTTACCCCGATAAATGCCATAAGTGTTTTTTTGTCGAAAATGTAAACATACCAACTCTCTCTTAACGCTAGCACAAAATGCGCAAAACAATATTAACCAACTGAATATAAAGCAAAAATTTAATAGGCCGCGTAATATAATCAACCCCTGAGACAAAGCAACAACGAGGAGTCATTTATGGGATCTCTGTACGAATTTTATTCACCCCCCCTAGATGCGTGCCCTACACTCGTCCCCTTCACTCGTGTCCCACATGAGAAGGCGATAGCCGCGCAGGGCTCTCAAGCCCCAAGATGTGGCTAGCGCAAAAGAGGTAACAGACGCCAAAGAGGTAACAAGCGCCAAGGCGCGACATTTTGTCTCGCCACAGCCTTAATTCAGCGATCCCTGTAGCAAGTTAAATGCCCTGCCAAATTCCCCTATTGCTCAGAGAGTAAAACTCGGGTCTGATAGGCCCAACTATGACGAACAGGGATTTTTAATCATGAAATATCAGTGGTTTCTCGGCACGCTTTTCATCGCAGGAATGAGCACTCAGGTAGTCGCCCACGAGGCGCCCATAGAGTTTCGCGCCGCCGGCAGCCTCAAGGCGGCCATGACAGAGGTGATAGGTGCCTATCAGGCCAAGAGCCATAGCGAGGTTGCGCCTCAGTTTGCCCCTTCGGGACTCCTCAGATCGCGTATCGAATCGGGGGAAAAGGTAGATCTGTTCGCCTCGGCGAACATGAAACACCCGACGACCCTGAGTAAGGCATCTCGCAGCGGCGATGTGGTGATGTTTGCCCGCAACAAGCTCTGCGCACTGGCACAGCCGGAAGTGGCGCTCACCAGCGACACCCTGCTCACCCAGATGCTAAACAGCAAGATACGTCTTGGTACCTCTACGCCAAAGGCCGACCCTGCCGGCGACTATGCCTTTAAGGTCTTCGAGCGCGCCGAACACCTATCGCCAGGCGCCCAGCAGCAGCTCGAGACCAAGGCGCTGCAGCTCACGGGAGGCCCTGACAGCGCCAAGCCGCCAAAAGGCCGCAACCCCTATGGCTGGGTGATGGAGAACAAGCAAGCGGATATCTTCCTCACCTACTGCACCAACGCCGTGTTGGCGCAGAAGGAAGTTAAGCCCCTGAAGATAGTCCAGCTACCGGATAACCTGAGTGTCGGCGCAAACTACGGCCTGACCGTAATTCAGGATGCACAGCCACACGCCGCCGAACTGGCGCTGTTCATCTTGTCGCCTCAAGGACAGAAGATTCTGGCCAGCTACGGCTTCGATACACCGACACTGCCTTAACTAAATGCCAAGGGGCTGATGACCACCAGCCCCTTGATTATTCGTCACAGCAATAGCAATTGAATCACTCCTGCTTGAAAAGATCGAGCGCCGCCCGGCTCATCGCCTGAACACCCGTCTCTATGGTAACAGGGTGATCCGGTGCAAACTTGCTGGAGTGTAGCGAGGATAGACTCGCGCCCGACGCCTGACTGGCGTCATAGTCGGCCACAGGCACGGCGCCCAACCAAAACAGGGTAATAGGTCTTTTGGCCGGCGTTAGCCCATACAGACCAAAATCTTCGCCCGCCATCACAGGCGATGCCTCCCAAACATTGTCCTCCCCCAGCTGCTTGGCGATACTCGCTCTGACCCTAGCGGTTTGCGCGGGGTCGTTGTAGGTCGACGGAATACTCTCCTCCTGATGCACATACACCTCTGGCCATTCGGCCTCGGTCAAGCCCGCGCTAATGGCGATCCCCTGAGTGAGGCGCTTAATGGCAGCGATCTGCTGCTCTCGCACCTTAGGGTCATAGGAGCGTAGCGTGAGTTGTAGCTTCACCTCGTTGCCTATGATGTTATGTTTCGAGCCACCGTGAATGGAGCCTACGGTGATCACATTGGGCGCCAGTGGCGAGACTTCCCGGCTGACAATGGTCTGCAGGGCCAGTACGATGCGCGCCGTGAGCACCACAGGATCGACCGTGGTATGAGGATAGGCACCATGGCCGCCGCGTCCCTTAACCCTGATATCCACGGAGTCCACGTTCGCCAGGGCATAACCCGGCGCTATCGCCACCTTACCGGCAGGCACAGAGGCGCTGACATGTAGGCCAAGGATATGATCCGGGGTCGGGAACTGGCTAAACAGCCCCTGCTTCAGCATGGCCTTGGCGCCTCCGCCCACCTCCTCGGCTGGCTGAGCCACCAACATCAAGGTGCCCTGCCATTGATCTTTTTGCTTGATCAGCTGCTGCGCCGTGCCTACCAGGTTGGTCATATGCACATCGTGGCCGCAGGCGTGCATCACCCCCACCGAATTGCCCTGGGCGTCTATGGTGGTGACCTTAGAGGCGTAGTCTTTGCCCGTCTCCTCGACTATCGGCACGGCATCGGTATCGGCGCGGATCATCACAGTCGGCCCCTCGCCGTTACGGTAGATCCCCACCACACCATGGCCGCCAAAGTCCTGAGTCACCTCTATGCCCAGGGCCTCGAACTCGGCCGCCATCCTCTCGCCGCTGCGCTTCTCATGATAGGAAAGCTCCGGGTGTTGATGCAGATCCAGATAGAGGCTCGAGAGCGCTGGCATGGCTTGCTTAACCGACTGCGACAGCCCCTCACTCTGGGCCCAGAGGCTCTGGCTAGTGCTAAGGGCTACCAGGGCGCCCAGCAAACAGGATTGATGAATGAATTGGCGTAACATGCTTGACTCCATTGCCTAAATTTTTTCCACAAGACCTCCAGCATAGCGACTCTTAGCGACGAAACCAATCCAGCTCTTATTACCGCCCCCATACACCAGCAGTGAGTAGAAGGAGCGCGTTGCCCTCCCTTGCCATTTGCCCTTATCCAATAAAAAACGCAGCCAAGGCTGCGTTTTTTATTGGATTAAGGGCGCAAAATGATAGAAAAGCGCTATAGGCGGTAACTTAGACTCAACTTGGCATTGCACTCGGCGCCCGGCATGCCACCTAGGAACATGGCTTTTTCATAGTATTGCTCATCCAGCAGGTTGTTGACGTTCAGCTGTACCTGCCAATTGTCGGCCTGATAACTCACCGCCGCATCCATCACTGTATAGCTAGGCACGTAGCCATCTGGGATACCAAATGATGAGGAATGTGTGCTGCGATCATCGACATATTTTGCCCCCAGGCTGATATTGAGCGCATTGGGCAAATTAAACCAGTCGGCACCATAGGTGACCCAGGTACTTGCCGTCACATAGGGAACCCCTTTCTGGCGACTATCGAAACTACTGCTATTGGGATCTTGTTTGTCCCTGGCATCCTGGTAGACACCATTGAGGTTAATCGACCAGCGATCGCTGAGATGTGCATTCAGATCGAGCTCAACCCCCTTGGTCTCTTCACTGCCATCATAGAAGTATTGCGGCACATCTGGGCCTGAGACCCCGGCTTCGTAATCCTTGTTATTGTATTGCAGATTGGTACGCGAACTCTCAAACAGGACGATTGAAGCCAGCATCTGATCATCAAATGCCTTAAAGCGCACGCCAAGGTCATTGCTGATAGACTCAGAGTCTTCTCGATCCGTGCCATCCCCCTGCAGGCTACCCAATATGCTATACGCGGTGCGTCCTTTGGAGTGATTAATGAAGAACGACAGGTTTTCGCTCGGCATATAGGTGACGCCCAAATTGTAGGTCACCCCATCGTCTGAGGTATCGGCTTCAGGCGTCGGTTCCGCACGGCTGGCACTGTAACGCGCATCGACACCATAATGCTCATAGCGTTGGGAAATATCATTGAATGCGATACCCACACGCGTCGTAATACCGAAATCAAAGTAACCAACGTGTTGCAGCCCTAACCCCCATGCTTGCACCTTCTTGTCATAGTTACTGGTCATCAGCGGATCGTAATCTTCAAACGTCCCCTGGGCCCAATTGGGTGAGCGGATGTCAAAAATGTAAGGTAACTGCCCCTGGTAGATCACCTCACCGCTTTATTCTTGATCACCTTATCCGCATCATAGATGGAATATTGTTTGAAGCGGATGTTTCTATCTTCAAAATTTGCGTTAACTAACAGCTCATTATCAATACCGGCAAAGGAAAAGTCATAACGCAGATCGGCAAAGTACTGCCAGGATGTCTCATCGGCCTCAACCTGGCGATATTCCTGACGACGGGCGGCAAAGGGATAAAGCACATCATCGACAACTAATGGCGCGCGAGGATCGGCATTGATCGTCCCGCGGCGGTTCCAGTACACATAGTTATACGCCCCGGTCTGGCGGGAAAAACCTGACTGATAGTCGCGATACTGCAACTGCTGATTAAGGAACAGATTATCGGCGAAGAAGATGTTGTGAGTCAGCTTAAACCTTAGCTCCTCGCCCTCGTTGTCTTTCGCCATGGGGGAGATGATCCCCGCCTCACCGAAAGCGTAGGGCGTCAGTCCATCGCCAGTAGCGAGGGAGTCGGCCAGCTGTTGGCGTTGGGCTTCTGTGAGCTGTAATCCCGCATTAGATGGGTCGTTGACCAAATCTTGCCAGCTCACCTCTCCTGCGGTTTTTCCGCCTACCGAGGCCGCATTGTAGATGCGAATGGGGTGCCCGATAGAATCCACCGCTATCGCATCTTTGATATAGGCCGCACTGAACATGATGTCCTGATCATCGCTGAGCAGATATTTCAATGAGGCGTAAGCCTCGTCCCTGTCGGTACCTATGTCGCGATAGCCATCGCTTCTGGCATGCTTGGCCACTAAACGATAGGCCAGCTTGTCTGTCATAGCCGCAGTGCTGTCTATGCCCAAGGCATAGCTATCCCACTGACCGACTTCTGCACTGAATTGGTGGCTGGCATTAAACTGCGACTTCTTCTCGATAAGATTTATCACGCCGCCCGCACTGCCCATGCCATACAGCCCGGTTGCAGGTCCCTTCAATACCTCGACCGACTCGACATTTGTCAGTGAGCGGGTCGGGTTGAAGGTATTCCCCAGCCCGGCGCCACCATACATGCCATCATAGGTGTAGTTCGCCCCAAACCACGGATCACGATATTATCGCCAATACCATAGTTGTTACCCGCCTGGGTCACACCACTGATGTTGCGCAGCAGTGCTTGTAGCTCTGTCGCCCCTTGTGTGGTGATTAACTCTTGATCCACAACCACCACAGCCGCGGGTGTTTCCATGAGTGACATATCGGATTTAGTCGCCAGACCTGAGTTCATCACGACTCGGTTCTGCCGGCCATATACGGTAATGCGTTCGACGTCCGGCGAAACTTGTTGCTCGTTACTGGTATTGTCTTGTTGTGCCGATACCGACAAGGACACGGCACACCCTAGCGCGACTGCTGATAAGCGCATCTGTTTCATCTGTTAATAATCCCCATTAGAATTGCACACAGATGATAACGATTATCAATACCGTTTCAATATGATAAAGTCAGGTGGATACAATTACGCAATCTTTGTAATTGTTTATAAAGGATTTAATTGGATTTTTTTACATTGTAAATGCAATTTAAGTGCAGGCTTTTCGATGGCATAGCTAAATTTAGAGGATAAAAAAGCAGCCCAGAGGCTGCATCTTAATCATCGGCACTAAAGCACTGACAGCTAAAACTGATAATGCACGCCTAAATAGACATTGCCCCAGTCGCTATCGAGCTGATCCGTTAGGCCAGTGGCATCGAGATCTGTGTATAGCATCTCATAGGCAACACGCACATTGACCCCATTTTGAAACGCCATGTTAAAGCCCGCGCCCCACAGCCAACCGTTGCCGTCGTAGTCCAGATCGGCCTCGACCTTAGTGGCTGCGATACCGGCCTTGATAAACATAGAGTAGGTATCATTGAAATAGTGGTGAAACTTGGCCGCGAAAGACAACTGATTGGCCTTCACATCGCCCACATCGACAAAGTTGTCGGTACGAACATAGGTGCTCTCGACGGCGAAATTCTTACTGAAATAGTAACCGCCGTAGAGACCATAGCTCATAGCAGACTCATCAAACTCTCCCGCCTCAAGCTGAGAATGACCCGCCATTGCTCCCAGGTAATACCCCTCAATATCGGCAACTGCCATCGCCGATCCCGATACGATGAGACTCGCCAAAGACAATGCTAGTAGAGATACGCGCTTCATGCTTCCCCTAGTTACGAAACAGTTAAAATGTAGCTAGCATACTAGACTAAAAATCACATTAAATTAAGCCTTTAATTACATCCTTGTTAAAAATTCGACCAAGGTATAACAAGCTAGTGAGACAAGGGATTCCCGGCCATAAAAAATGCAGCCTAGGCTGCATTTTCTCTCAACCGGCCCGTCATCTTTCGGGCAGGTCTACAGGCTTGATGGGTAGCAATTACTGCTTCTCATCCTCAGCGGGTCCAGTAAGGGGCTTGTTACCCGAAATCATCGCCGACACCAGTCCAGGCTGATGCTTGATCTCCGCCACTATCACCCCGGCCACATGCAGCACTATCATCAGGATCAGTAGATAGACGCTATACACATGCACCTCGCCGGCCAGCGACTTATAGGGCTTCAATAGCGCCACCTTCTGCGCATCGACGCCCGTGTCATCATAGGGCTTGATGCTGGCACCCTCAACGCCAGGCTGGGCGATATAATCGCTAACGGCGCCGCCAAATGGCGGGTAGTAGATGTCGGTTCCGGCGCGCACCAGGCCAGTCAACATGATGGTCAGCAACAATAGCATCATGGCAAAGATAGCCAGACGCCCCATGGGATTATGGTGCAGATACTGGGGCGACTCGCCCTTAGCCAGCTTGGCCTTGTAGCCAGATAATCCCTTGAGATCCGGAATGAACTGACTCAAGCGGGCGCTATGACTGCCGATGACGCCCCAGATCAGTCTGATAGTCAGATTAATGGCAAACAGGTAACCGACCCAGACATGCAGTTTCTTCAGGCCTATCTTGGCTTCCAGACCGCTGATGCCGATATCGCCCTTAAACAGCATTAGCATACCTATGAAGATCAGCACCATGACTAAGCCAAGGTTTATCCAGTGAAATAACCGCGTGGGTTTATCCCACACCTTGTAAACCTTCACCTCTTGATTAAATGCCTCGTGTGACATCGTCTCCCCCATTTCAGACGTTTATCCATTGGCTAATAATATACGCCTGTTGGGGGCAAAATTTTGTGAAATATGCTTCATGGCAAGGCAACTTAACCTTAATTTCTTTATGGTTAATTGTTCTCGCCACAAAGGAAGATCTCGATAACTTTATTAACCCTGCTGGCGGCGTCTGATAAGGCTCAACCAGCCCCACCCCAGTAGCCCGAACTGCCAGCCCACTGAGAGGCTACCGCCACTCACCTCCACCTCGGTGATGACTTCATCGACCACATACTCGTCGCGATCGGCGCTCTCCAGCGGCAGACCATAGAGGTCATCCACATCATCGCTGCTGATGGTAGCGACGATATCGCTGTAGCCCACCTCATAGAGGTCGATCAACACATCGTAGTGATCCGTCGGATAGCCAGTGTGCAAGGTGGTCAGCACCTCAAAATCATCATCGGTGGCATCGTCGACTATGGTGAACACATCTGTGGTGTGGTACAGCTCCCAGGGCCCGCCGTTACGACTCAGGTAGAGATCGGCGTAGACGTCGGCATGCTCGCCCACATAATAGCTGTGGACGTCGGCGTCGAAGGTCACGCTGAAGGTGCGATAGAAACCATCATAGTCGAAGTCTTCAAACAGGCGGCTACTGGCCTCATAGATAACGAACTCATGATAGATCCCCGCCTCGAGGCGCTGAGCGGAGGACTTGAGTACCTTAGTCCCAGCATCGGATGCGCCTTGCGTCAGTGCCTGACGCTCGGCAATCACCTGATCACGTGTCTTACGCGGAGCTGGTGCCACCTCTTGCTGTTTGAGCAATTCTGCGCTTGCCTGCTGCGAGTCTGTCATGCGCTGCCCTGCGCGGCTAAAACCTTGTGCCAGGGTCTGCTGATCCTGTACTACGCTGGTCGATGCAGAGCCGACTAAACCATTTAGCTCAGCGGTATTGTCGGCCGCCATCACCACGCCGCTGCCCAACATGGCCATTAAGGCAGTGGCCTTGATGGCGGTATACACCTTGCCCACTGCGGAGGGGGTATGAGTTGCCTGCTGCTGGCTATGTTTCATCGTGAGTCTGTTCATAATCAATCTCCAATTAATGGACTAGGTCCTGCTTAAGGCCATTAGAAGCGATCGAAAATGAACATAAGCTGAACATTAAAAATCAGCTTATTCAACAAGATGGCGTAAAAACAAACATTCAGCTCATGTTCATCTCCACTCCCTAACAATGAAAGAGCACGCTTGCCTATCGTCCCTGGCGAGCATGGAGATTCGCGGCATATGTTTCTTATTTTTATAGGATCTTTTACACTGTCCGAAGAATTCAACACAGGTGATTTTGATGAAACCAGCCCTAATATTGATCGCCATAGCATCACTCCTGTTTCCCCTACAAGGAAACAGTGCAGGCTATGGAATATCGGCGGCCAGTAGCAGCATCTTGATGGCGGCTCAGAAAAATACTCATCAAAATCTGCGTGTTAAAAATCGTCAGCAGGCCACCCAGATGGTAAAGGGGCGCTATAACGCCAAGGTCTTAAGCGTGCAATCTGCAAGGGTCAATGGCAACCCAGGCTACCGCGCCAAGTTGCTCAGTAAGGATGGCGTCGTCTTCTATGTTGCCATAGACGCCGTCACAGGACAGATGAGCAGACAATAAGCCTGCTTGAGAGGAAGGACACGCCGATGCGATTACTACTGGTTGAAGACGATTTTGCGCTGCAGGAAAACCTGAGGCAACACCTGCTGGATGCCAACTACACCTTAGATATCGCCAGCGACGGCGAAGAAGGCCTGTTTCAGGGACAGGAATATCCCTACGATGCCGCCATTATCGATGTGGGCCTGCCTAAGCTCGATGGTATCGCCCTGATCGCCAGGCTCAGAGAAGAGGGAATTGACTATCCCATACTGATCCTGACCGCCCGCGATAACTGGCAGGACAAGGTCGAAGGCCTGGATGCCGGCGCCGACGACTACCTGACCAAGCCGTTTCATCCCGAAGAGTTGATCGCCAGGCTCAAGGCGCTTATTCGCCGGGCGGCGGGCAAGTCCAGCCCCTTGATCCAAAACGGCCCCTACTCCCTCAACACCAGCAGCCACGAGATCAAATTTGGCGAGCAGGAAATCAGCCTAAGTGGATCGGAATACAAGCTGTTCGAGTATTTCATGCTGCATATCGGCGAGGTGAAATCCAAGAGCATACTGATCGAGCACATCTATGATCAGGATTTCGACTTAGACTCCAACGTCATCGAGGTCTTTATCAGACGCCTGCGAAAGAAGCTGGATCCGGACGGCCAATATGGCCTCATCGAGACACTGCGTGGCCAGGGCTATCGCCTCAAGCCCCTGGATAACGACTAAGGGTTCGAGATCAATTCATGAGCAGCCTGCGCGCCCCACAGGGCAAACTCAATTCTCTCAGGGTACGCCTCATTCTCAGCGCCCTGCTGCTGATCTTATTGCTGTTACCCACCATAGGCTTCGCGCTCAACAACGCCTTTAAGCAACAGGTAATGACCAACGTCAGAGAGCAGCTAAGCGCTTATCTTTATTCGGTTTTGGCGGTAGCCGAGATGGAAGAAGGTAGGCTCTATATGCCAGAGGCCCTGCTGGAGAATCAGTTCAATGTGATAGGCTCAGGCCTCTACGCAGTGATCGACAGCGCTAGCGATCATGGAACGGATAGCGTCCACCTGGGCGAAAACCAAAATGACAGCCAGAGCGATAACCAAACTGAAAGTGACCGCCAGGCCAGCGTTGAGCCCCTCTGGTCATCCAACTCCTTTCTTGGATTGAACATCACGACGCCCCTGCCCCATCCTAAGGTGGGACGCAGCGAATTTGGCGAGCTGATGTTAGAGCAGCAGCCTCATCTCATCTATAGCTTCAGCGTGCGCTTCGCGCCCACAGAGGCCCAGAGTCAGAGCGCGCCTATCACAGTGCACATCATCAAAGATCTCGATGGCGTGACACAGCAACTCAGCGCCTTTAGTCAACATCTGTGGAGCTGGCTGTTCGTCCTGATGCTGGTGCTACTGGCGATTCAATTTGCCTGGCTTGCCTGGACACTCAAGCCGTTGGCGCGCTTTAGGCAGGAGCTGGGACAGGTACAGCGAGGCGAGGCGGAAGAACTCAGCGGCCACTACCCCAATGAACTACAAGCGGTGGCCAAACAGCTCAATACCCTGCTCAGTACCGAGCAGCGCCAGCGCAGCCGCTACCGCAATGCCCTGTCTGATCTGGCCCATAGCCTCAAGACCCCACTGGCGGTGATCCAGAGCCAGAAAGATCTCAGCCCCACCTCCCTCGAGCAAGTCGGACAGATCAATCGCACCATAGGCCATCAACTCAAGCGAGCCCAGAGCGCCGCCGGTCACGCCTGGCACCTGGGGACTAAAATCAGCCTGGTCTCCGACAAGCTGCTGCGCACCCTGGTCAAGATCCATCCCTGCATACAACTCGTCTATGGCAAGCCGCCAGAAGAGCAGCATATCTTCTATGGCGATCAGAGTGACCTCACCGAGATGCTGGGCAACCTACTGGACAACGCCTGCAAGGCGGCCAGTAGCCGGGTAGAACTAAGCATTGAGTCCCAGCAGGGCAAACTCACCATCAGCGTGGAAGATGATGGTGCAGGCATCAGCCCTGAGCAACGTCAAACCATACTCGAGCGTGGTAAACGTGCCGACACCTATGAGAAGGGGCACGGCATAGGTTTGGCCATAGTGCGCGATCTGGTTGACAGCTATCAGGGCACCTTACACATTTCACAAGGCAAGATATTAGGCGGCGCCAGATTCGAACTGGTATTTGATCAACAATTTGCGCGCTAAATCGCTAAATCGCTAAGTCGCTAAGTCGCTAAGAGCGCCAGGCTAAGACTTTACAACCACCAGGCTATTGTCTTGCAACATTTCAGGCTTGAAATAGACCAGACGCTGACGCCCTTCCCGCTTGGAAACATACATGGCAATGTCGGCATATCGAATCAAGGTCTCACCATCTTGGCTGTTCTTTGGTGCCAGTGCCGCCCCCAGACTCACTTCCAAGGGCAATACTTCCCCTTGATAGGTAAAGCTTCCGCGCATTTTGTCAACGACACTTGCTAAGGTGTTATAAACCTCTTCTACACTGTTGAATTCATCCAACAAGATAATAAATTCATCCCCTCCATAACGATAAATGCGGTCGGTACGCCGCAGACTCTGGGTTAGCCTTGTCACCAAGACCTTAAGTAATTCATCACCACAATGATGACCATACTCATCGTTTATCTGTTTAAAATTATCAATATCCAAAAAGACCAGCGCCAGATGAGTCTGTGAGGCTTGCGTCTTGTCTATTGCCTCAGCGATATCTTTAAACAGGCAGAACCTATTATTCACCCCGGTTAGCTCATCAAGGTGCGCCTTTTCATGCAACTCCTGATGCTTTTGAAACACCACTTCGCTCATCTTATAAAATGACGACATCAAGTAACCTATCTCGTCATTGGGCAGGAAATCTGTCAGCCGTTGCCGCTTACCCGATTCCATACGTTTAGTGGCGTCAATTAATTTGCTCAACGGCGCAAACAGATCTTTTTTTATCAATACAAATATCGCCAACGCCAGGAAAAGGGTGACTAAGACTTCGACCGCCATGATGGTAGCGATATCGCTTTTAACCGCTTTGAATTCGGCTAAACGTAGTTCGAGTAGGCGCCGCTCTTCAAGATTAAATTCACTGATATAGTGACGAATGTTGGCCATGTATTCCTGGCCCACATTGCTACGAACCAACTGCATTCCGGCAGGCCTGTCGTGTTCGAATAGTTCGATTGATTCTTTTAACTCTGCAAGCTTACGTGCAACTTCTTTGTCCAGCCGTCCTAGCAGCTGTTGCTGCTTCGGATTGTCCTGCGTAAGCCTTGTCAGCTGTACTAACAAATCTTCGATATGACTAAGGGATCGATAGTAAGGTTGAAGATAATGGTTCTGCTGGGTAAGCAGGTAACCCCGCTGCCCTGTTTCGGCATTGGCTACCGCCAATAAAAGTTTATCTGAGTAGGCCAATAAGGTATGAGTATGGGTCACCCATCTCTGCTTCTGTTCGCTCTTTTGCTCTAAAAAGTAGGCTAAAAAAATATTGGAAAACAGAAACAGGAATAAGAGTGCCAGCAAACCTAACAGCTTTTTCTGAATACTCATCGAGTACTGACTCCCTGTCTTTACCATAGCTCATCCCCTTCAGAGGGATCATGTTTCACCTAAATGCCTCCTTTGTTTAGATCTGCGTTTTGCACTAAAAACACGCCGCTCTACTCGGCTAATGATCTGATATGGTTAAACTATAGTTTCTTTTGCCATGCTTCGCCCTAAAGGCATCGTCATTGTTATTTCTTGTGCCAAATGGCTTTCAGCTAATGTTCATCTTGGGTCTTTTATTATCTGAGTAAATCCAATGACAGATAAGCCTAGGAGACGTTATGAAAAGCATCAGACAATGGACTTTGCTCCTGCTCATTGCCCTTTCACAGTCACTGCTTACCCCTTCGGTGTCGGCACTCGAACGGGCAGAAGACGCTGTTCAGGAGATCCAGTTTAGCGATGCCGAGCTGGCACAGATGCTGGCCCCTATCGCCCTGTATCCCGACAGCCTACTCACCCACATCTTGATCGCCTCCACCTATCCACTAGAGGTGGTGCAGGCCAATCGCTGGCGCAACAAACACAAGTCGTTAGCAGGCGCCGAGGCGGTTAACCGCGCGGAGAAACAGGACTGGGATCCCAGCGTTACCGCCTTGGTCGCCTTTCCCGATCTGCTGCAACGCCTGAGTGATGATCTCGAGTGGACCCAGAAGCTGGGCGACGCCTTCTTGCAAGACGAGGGCCGGGTGCTGGACGGCATTCAGCGCCTGAGACAGCAGGCCGAACGCGCCAACGCCTTCGACGAGATGGAGAATATGAAGGTGACTAAGGTCAACCGCCAAATCGTCATCGAGCCTGTACAGCGTGAGGTGATCTATGTGCCCTACTATGACACCCGAGTGGTCTACGGCCATTGGCACTGGTACAACTATCCGCCTGTATATTGGGCCTATCCGCCCCGTTACAGCCGATACTATCCGGGTCATATTTCGGGCCACTTCTATTTCAACAGTGGCATACACATTAGCTTTAACTATTTCTTCAGCGCCTTTAGCTGGCACCAGCGTCATATCGTGGTGACCCATCACCATCATACGACCCGCTACCGTCCACATAACCGAATCGTGACCAGCAGCGGCGCCCAACGTTGGCACCACAAGCCGGTGCACAGACACGGGGTGGCGTATCGCTCACCTAAGGTTAAGGCTCGCTACGACAAGTATCGCCCTAACCGCTATGACGTGAAACACCACAATAGTGTGGAGCGCTATTCCCACTCTAATAAGGCTAAGCCGAGTCAGGGTAAGCACTACAACGCGGCGCAGATCCAGGCGCGCCGCGAGCAGAACTTCCGCCACAAGCTGAGCGATGCACGCGGCCAGAATGACCGTCGTCAGGGCGGGCACAAGGCACAGACCAAGTACTACGAGAAGCGTGACAGGCTCAGCCTGAAAGACAGGGCTAACCACTCATCCAGTTCGAAAGCCAATAACAGGGCTAAAGACTGGAACAAGGATAGGAGCCATCAGCCAGTCAAGAGTCATCAACCGACTAAGAGTCATCAACCGACTAAGAGCCATCAGCGAGAAGTGAGGAGTCATCAACCGACAAAGAGCCATCAACCGGTAAAGAGCTATCAGCGTGAAAGGAGTCATCAACCGACAAAGAGCCATCAGACCAATAACGGTCGCGGCGCCTCATCTCACAACCAACAGGGCCGAACTAAGCAACGTGATAACTAAGCGTTAAGTCGCTAAGTGGCTAAGTGGCTAAGTAGCTAAGTAGCTAAGTAGCTAAGTAGCTAAGTAGCTAAGTAGCTAAGTAGCTAAGTAGCTAAGTAGCTAAGTAGCTAAGTAGCTAAGTAGGGAGCAGTTAAGTTGGGAGAGCTTGCCTACGAAAGAGCAAGCATTAAGACGGTGGCAATCACCGCCGCCATTTTTCTCGAATCAGTTCAGCAATACTCGGATCCCGCACCTTAATCTACCAACCTAGGCCGCCACGGCAAGCCATAGAAACGATAGTAGCCCACCAGATTGCTGCCGATAAACAAAAGCTCCATTAACACTGCCGTCGGCGATCCCACCAGATAATTGTTCACCAGCCAGATACAGGTCCCCACTATCATCAACTGCCTCAGCCGCTGGTCGCTTCGACAAAAGGCGGCGATGGTCTGGGTGCAGCTGCCGGCAAAACTGATAAGGCTCAAGGGGCCGGTAAAGGTAAACAGGGCTATCATGCTATTGATACTCAGAAACAGCCAGAGCAGCCACCTCGAATGGCTGAAAACCGTCACCAGATAGCGAATAGCGGCCACTAGCATCAGCCCCGCGGCGGTCCATTGTGACAGGAGGGCAAAGTGCAGGCTGATCAGTATCCCCGACAGCGCGAGACAGAGCACTATGTGGCGCTTGTGCTTGAATTGAAAAGAGAGAATGTCTGTCACTATGGCTATCGCGATCAGACACTGGGACAGGAAAAATACCGACATACACAACCTAAATTTCAGCGAGCTAAAGATGGCGGCAGTATGTCGCAGGCTGTCGATGCGGCGCATTAACTTAAGATAAGTCGGGACTATTTTCCGGCCTTTACCTCGCTAAACTCAGGCCAGCCTGGCCTTGAGCCGCGACAGGCTCACGGGCGTGATGCCGATATAGCGCGCGAGTTGTAGGTTACTCAGTCGCTCGACCCACATGGGCCTATGATTGACCAGATAGAGGTATCGCTCCTCCGGCCGTTTAAGCAGCAGGAAGCCCTCCTTCTCCTCCTTGTACAGCAGCTGCTGGCTCAGCAATGCAATCAGCACAGGTTGCCAGCTGGCCTGCTTAAGCTGCGCGAGGGAGAAGCGCACTAAAGTCGCATCTGTCGCCGCCTCAAGCTGATAGGGCGCCACATCCCCGGTCAGCAGGCTGTGGTAGAGCAGACAGAGCTCACCCTCGAAATAAAACTCTTTCGAAAACAAACCGCCGCAATCGCCATAATGCTGTGCGCCCAATATGCCATCGACGATGTAATAGCCATGCTCCTGGCAAGCCCTTTGGTGCAGCAGTATCTCTCCTCTGGGCACTCGAATGCATTTGGCTAGGCTTAGCGCCTCAGTGTATTCATCTTCCCCCAGCCCAAGCCGGCGAAGACACTCGCCAAAACTTGTCAGGGCATCTTTCACCAATCTCTGTGCCACATAGCCTCCTCGGCGCTCTGTTAAGGCAGTGATGATAACACTCCCTGACGGCCCTGAATAACCACCAGCATATCAATAAAATGCCTACTTTAAGCCGCCGCCTTTTTTAAGCTAGACTCTGAGTTCACTCGTAATTTTATTTAGTTTTTAGCCAGCGGAGAGCCACAGATGTCAACACGCGTATTTGTCATAGCCCAGTTTCGCCCCAAGGCGGGAAAGCCGCCGAACTCTTCGAGGTGCTCAAGGCGCTCGAGCCCGATTCACTTAGGGAACAGGGATGCATTCAGTACATTCTTACCCGCCAGATAGACCATCCGAGTGCCAGCCGCACCGACTATCCTATCGTCTTCAACGAGATCTGGACCGATGGCGAGAGCTGGGCGGCACATGGCCGACGCGCGCAAATTCAGCACTTCTTCGAGACTCAGGTCAGCGCTCCCGACGGCCTGGTGGATGATGCTATAGTGACCGCCTATACCGACGAGGGTTATGAGTACGACGCGCCGGTATTTGGCTGAACATAGTATTCAGCGACATAAAAAACGCAGCCTAGGCTGCGTTTTCTAAAGCTGTAACGTTTTAGTTAGCCACGCCTGTGGCCGCCAGATTTTGCGCCGACCAGAGAGTCACGCGGGCCTGACTATCTAGACCATTGACCATGCGCGCCACCTGATCCTGGGTGAAGTTGGCATATTGGTCTGAATAGGCCATAAAGTTCTGCCAGTTGATGGTCTGGCCCATGCAGTTGACTATGCCGCCATCACCTGGATTCATCTGCCAGCTGTTTTGCTGCGGGGTATCGCAGTTCTCATCCCCAGTGGTATCGCAGCGTCGCTCGAAACCGCGCTTACAACCGCCCTCGAAGGTATGGATCAGATCCAGGAAGTGGCCAAACTCATGGGTCAACACCGAGCGGAAGTTCTCATCGGTATTGCTGCCAAGATAGGCTCCGTTGTAAGTCACACGGGCCAGCCCCTCGTCAGACATAGTAGTATCTGGATACCAGGCCACCCCTGAGTTATTGGTCACGCCGTCGGCATAGAGATCGTTCTGAATGTAGACATTCATGTACTTGTAGTTGTCCCAGTGATCCCGCTTCACGTCCGAGCTGGAATAGTTACCCGCCCCGGACGACGCCGGATGATAGACGATCCCCGAAGTGGGATTGCCATCGGGATCGATACTGGCTAGGCGAAACTCGATATTCAGTGCCTGCTTCACCCCCTGGAACTCGACATCTATGTCGGCAAAGTCGGCGGTTTGTCCCTGAAAATCTTCGTTGGTCTTGTTCAGCGCATCGATGATCACCGCATCTGTCACCGTCTTACCGTTAAACTGGCTGCCGTAGACATGGAAAACTACTGGGATCACATAACTTGGGGTCGCCGACAATGCCAGCGCCGCGGGAGTATCCCCCGTCGAGGCGCTGTCGTCACCCGGTTTAGCCATGGCACGCTTACGCTCAAACAACTTGGCATGGCGGGCCTTGGCCTCGGCCTGCGCGGCAGGGAAATTACGATAATGCTGAGCGTTGATCTCCCCCGCCTTACAATGGTCGGCAGCAAATTCCGGCTGCTTGGCGTTAACGCTGGTACTGGCGGTTAACAGGGCGGCCAGGATAGATAGGGTCAATTTGTTGGTCATGTTATTCGTCACTCTTATTGTTAGTGTGTGGGTAAATCACCTTTCCCTGGCATATTCGTTTCCCTCTATTTGAATAACAACATTACCTGTCGAGATAAAATATCCTGTATACAATACACTTAAGGAAGGTGCGAATAAGTCCCGAGCTTGCTCTGCGTGTGCTTAAAGTGGATAGATGCTAGGCACAGTTTGCAGCGAATGGCCCTAGTCCTTCGCAAGAACTGTAACGCAGCAAATACCGCTGTAAGCCTCGCCCTGCGGGGCTTTGATAGCAACACCATTTCGGCGTTATTCAACTTCAGCAGGCCTCGGCATGCCCTCAGTTGAATGCCTTGAACTGTCGCTGCTATCAAAGCCAGAGCTGTGCGANTCCCGAGCTTGCTCTGCGTGTGCTTAAAGTGGATAGATGCTAGGCACAGTTTGCAGCGAATGGCCCTAGTCCTTCGCAAGAACTGTAACGCAGCAAATACCGCTGTAAGCCTCGCCCTGCGGGGCTTTGATAGCAACACCATTTCGGCGTTATTCAACTTCAGCAGGCCTCGGCATGCCCTCAGTTGAATGCCTTGAACTGTCGCTGCTATCAAAGCCAGAGCTGTGCGACGACTTGTTCGCACCTTCCTTAAATAAAATTATGAGTAAACCCAAATGTAAGTATTTTGTAAAATGCACAAGTACTCTTCTTAATCCTACTTGTGGCTTGCATAGCTAAGCGATGACTAACTAATACCAATCGTAATAAACAATTGATCATTCTAGCTTGTCAAAATGCTCGATAACTGTATTAGTATTTTTCATTGTAGAATAACTACTTATCTAAAAACCCTGCTTTGTTCTCAAGCATTTTTCCTGCGCTATTTCTGATCACATGTTTACTGTGATTGGTATAACAACTAAGCTCGTGCAATTTATTGCGACATAAAAAAACGCAGCCAATGGCTGCGTTTTGTATCTCTCAGACAGGCTGAGTATTAGTCACCGAAGTCATCCAGCAGAATATTCTCCTGCTCGACGCCCAGGCTTTCCAGCATGTTGATAACCGAGGAGTTCATGATCGGTGGGCCACACATGTAGAACTCACAATCTTCCGGCGCCTTATGGTTCTTCAGGTAGTTCTCATAGAGGACGTTATGGATAAAGCCCGTGTAGCCGTCCCAATTATCCTCGGGAAGCGGATCCGACAGCGCCACGTGCCACTCGAAGTTGTCATTCTCTGCCGCCAGCGCGTCGAACTCCTCCTGATAGAAGATCTCACGGCGTGAACGGGCACCGTACCAGAAGGTCATCTTGCGCTTGGTCTGCTCACCCTTTAGCTGATTAAAGATATGGGAGCGCATCGGCGCCATACCGGCACCACCACCGATGAACACCATCTCGGCGTCAGTCTCCTTAACGAAGAACTCACCAAATGGCCCTGAGATAGTCACCTTATCGCCAGCCTTGAGGTTAAAGATGTAGGAGGACATCTTGCCCGGTGGCAGGCCTTCAGAAGGCGGCGTGGCGATACGCACGTTCAGCATGATCACCCCTTTCTCATCCGGGTAATTAGCCATAGAGTAGGCGCGCAGCACATCTTCATTTACGCTAGAGACCAGATCGAACAGGCCATACTTTTCCCAGTCGTCACGGTACTCGGTAGGAATATCGAAGTCGCTGTATTTGACCTCGTGGGCAGGCGCCTCGATCTGAATGTAACCGCCCGCCTTGAACTTAACATCTTCCCCTTCGGGCAGCTTGAGCAGCAGCTCCTTGATGAAGGTGGCCTGGTTATCGTTGGAGATCACCTCACACTGCCACTTCTTGACGCCGAAGATCTCCTCTTCAAGCTCAAGTTCCATGTCGGTCTTCACCGCCACCTGACAGGCCAGACGACAGCCCTCTTTGGCCTCTTTCTTGTTGATATGGTCACGTTCGGTCGGCAGGATATCGCCGCCCCCCGACTTGACCTTCACCCGGCACTGACCACAGGTACCTCCGCCGCCACAGGCCGACGGAATAAAGATATCCTTGCTCGCCAGGGCGCCCAGCAGCTTATCGCCTGCCGCCGTGGTAATGCTCTTGTCATCATCATCGTTAATGCGGATGCTCACATCGCCGTTGATCACCAGCTTGCTCTTGGCGACTAAAATCACCATTACCAGCACACACACCACTATGGTGAACATGCCTATGCCTATTGCCATTTCCATCTAATAACCCTTTTCTTAATGCACTGACACTAGCACGCCACTTACAGCGAGATGCCGGAGAAAGACATAAAGCCCAATGCCATCAGGCCCGTGGTAATAAAGGTGATACCCACACCTTGCAGCCCCGCCGGAATGGCATGAAACTTCATGCGCTCACGCAGTCCTGCCAACAATACGATGGCCATCGCCCAGCCAAAGCCTGAGCCGGTCGCAAACACCACAGACTCACCCAGGGTGTAGTCACGGTTCGCCATGAAGATCACCCCGGCGAAGATGGCGCAGTTAACAGTCAGCAACGGCAGGAAGATCCCCAGGCTGTCATACAAGCTGGGAATATACTTATCCAGAAACATCTCCAGGATCTGTACCAGGGCGGCGATCACACCGATGAAGGTAATAAGCTTGAGATAGCTCAGATCCAGCTCGGGATAACCCGCCCAGGCCAATGCGCCGGGGGCCAGCACCTTGGAGTAGATCATCTGGTTTAACGGCACCGCCAGAGTCATCACCACGATAACCGCAATACCCAGACCGAATGAGGTCGACACCTTCTTCGACACGGCCAGAAAGGTACACATGCCCATGAAGAAGGAGAGCGCCATGTTGTCGATAAAGACGGCCTGAACAAATAGATTGATATAGTGTTCCATAGCCTTAACCTCGCTTACGCTGGATAACATTGATGGCCCAGATCAGTAAGCCAATCAGGAAGAATGCACTAGGCGGCAACTTAAACATCTCGTTGGCCAGGTACCAGCCATCGTTCTCCACCGTCTTTAAGATCTCGTGACCAAACAGGGTGCCGGCACCGAGCAGCTCACGCACGAAGGCGACGCTAAGCAGGATCACGCCATAGCCCATGGCATTGCCCATGGCATCTACCACCGCCAGATGCGGCGGCATCTTCATGGCAAAGGCTTCGGCGCGGCCCATGATGATACAGTTGGTGATGATCAGCCCCACAAATACCGACAGCTGACGCGACAGCTCATAGGCCACGTCCTGCAGCACCATGTCGACGATGATCACCAATGAGGCGATAACAGTCATCTGGGCGATGATGCGCACGCTGTTAGGAATAAAGTTGCGAATGCTGGAGATGATCAGGTTGGAGAAGACCAACACGAAGGTCACCGCCAGTGTCATCACCAGCGCGGTCTGCATCGAGTTGCTGACCGCCAGCGCCGAACAGACCCCAAGCACCTGCATGGCCACAGGGTTATTGGCGAAAATCGGGCCGGTTAGAATGTCCCGGGTCGCCGTCATACTCTTACTCATCTTAAACCTCCGACGCTTTTAGCTTGTGAAGGAAGGTCTGATAACCTTCGACCCCGAACCAGAACTGCATGGCACGCTGTACGCCGCGTCCCGTCATGGTCGCGCCGCTCACCGCGTCGACGCCATGGAGATCGCCCGCCTTAGCACCGCCCTTGACCACCTTGAAGGAGACCTGCCCCTTGTCGTCAAACAGCTGCTTGCCCTTGAGCTTGTCAGTCCAGGCCGTATCGTCGAGGAAGTCGCCGATGCCAGGTGTCTCACCATGCTCGTAGAAGACCACGTTTTCTATGGTGTTCAGGTCTGGCTTGAGCGCCACATAGCCATAGATAATCGACCACAACCCCTTGCCGTAGATAGGCAGCACCACGGCGTGCAGCTCACCCTTGTCGTCAAACACCTTGAAGACGCGGGCCTGGTTGGCGCGTGTCTTAATCTTGGCGATATCCTTCTTAGGCTTGCTCGAGGTCTGAGGATTGATGGCCGCCATGCGGTCGTCGAAATCCAGCACGTTCGCCTCGGTATCTATGGCGCCGCTGTCCAGCTCCACCAGCAGAGGCTTCACCGACTGCTCGAAGATGGCACGAAAATCTTTGTCGCCACTGATATCGATGTCGGCGGCCAGCAGGACGTTACGCTTAAGCTCGTCGCGCTTTTTCACCAACTTACGTTCTTTGAGTACCTCGGCGGTTCCCGTGATCATGAAAGAACAAGAGAGGCAGAGGACGAGTGTGAAGATCATGGTCCCCACAACGGTATCTTTCTTAAATGCCATTAGCGTTGCTTCTCCATAGTGGCGCCCGGAGCGCGGCTGGAACGACGAAACAAAAAGGATGCGAAAATCGATGACCACAGGTTAGCGGTCTGGATCCTTAACATATGTTCTGACTTATAAGGCATTGCGTTTCAGCCTCCGCTTCATGTTGCTGCGTGCCACCAGGTAATCGAAGATAGGCGCCCACAGATTGGCAAACAGAATCGCCAGCATGATCCCCTCAGGCATCTTAAGGTTCAGTACGCGAATCAGCACTGTCATGAAACCGATCAGCGCGCCATAGGCAAACTTGCCCTGGCGGGTATAGGCGGTCGTCACGGGATCGGTTGCCATAAACATCATCCCCAGGGCGAAGCCGCCACTGACCAGATGCCAGGTCCAAGGCATGGCAAACATATCGTTCTTGGCCGAACCGATAAGGTTGAACATCACGGCGGTCGCCACCATACCGGCCATCACACCGGCCACTACGCGCCAGTCGGCCAGACGGGTCAGTAGCAGGAACAGGCCGCCGATAAGAATTGCCAGGGTGCTGGTTTCGGCGATAGAACCCACGGTGAAGCCGAAGAAGGCATCCCACCACAGTGGGTCGCTGAAGGCCTGGTACCAGGTGTAGCCCTCAAAGCTCATCTTGCCTGCCGCGGTCTGCAGCAGGGTTGTCGCGCCAGAGAAGCCATCGACCGCCACAAACTGGGCAATCTGCGCCACCTCTGTCGGGTAGGCAAAGTAGATAAAGGCGTAACCGGCCAGCGCAGGGTTGAGGAAGTTATACCCCATGCCGCCAAACACCTCTTTGGCCATGATGACCCCGAAGGTGATACCCAGCGCCACAATCCACAGCGGGGTCGATACCGGCAGGATCAGGGTAAACAGCAGGGCGGTCACGAAGAAGCCTTCATGCAGCTCCTGGCGACGAACCTTGGCAAACACCATCTCCCAAAACAGGCTCACCAACAGCGCGGTGAGATAGATAGGCAGGTAGAAACTCAGGCCATAACCAAACAGCCCGAAGAAGCCGCTCTGCTCGCTCAGCCCACCTGTGATGGCGTTAAATGCCAGTAGCTGCCAACGATCCGGCGTGGTTAAGCCCGAAGCCAGCGCAAGCTGCGCCTGCAGACCCAGGTTATAGATGCCGAACAAGATGGCAGGCAACAGACACAGACCCACCAGAGTCATGGTGCGTTTTACATCGATCGCATCGCGAACATGCACCTTGCCTTTGGTGCTGCGGCCATGGGCATATAGCAGCGAGCGCAGGAAGCTACGCATCGACGAGCCGTGAGCATAATAATCCTCTTGCACATCTGGCTTATTGTCTTGCTTACTCATTAACCTTCCCTCTCAATAATATCTAGGCAGATGCGAAGTTCACGTCCGAAGTCATACTTGCCCGGACAGACAAAAGTACACAGGGCCAGATCTTCTTCATCCAGCTCTAACGCGCCAAGGGCCTGGGCTTCATCGGTATCGCGCACCACCAGATCCCTGACTAACAGGGTTGGCAGTATGTCCAGCGGCATCACGCGATCCAGCTGACCGAAGGCCATCATGGCGCGGTGTGAACCACCGGCATGTGTAGTCAAATCAAACAGGCGCTTAGTCGCCTTAAAGCGTGAGGTCACGGCGCGGGTAATAGAGAACTTGTCGCCGCCGCCACGCACCCAAGGCAGGAGCTGATGCTTGGCATCTTCGGCGAGCACAGAGATCTGCTGATGGAAACGTCCCAGGTAGTCGTGTACACCAAAAGCGGTATGACCCGCCAGCACAGACCCGGAAACCACACGGTTGCTGCCAGGCTTAATCTCACCTTCGATCAGCGTGCTAAGCTGGGCGCCCAGTTGCGTACGCAGCAGTCTTGGGTTGACCGCCGTCGGGCCGCCAAAGGCCACCACGCGATCTGTATAGAGCTCGCCGGTCATAAACAGCTTGCCGTAGGCGATCACATCCTGATAGCCAAGGTGCCACACGGGTCGATCTAGGCTCGCTGGGGAGATGAAGTGAATATGGGTGCCCACCAGGCCAGCAGGATGCACGCCGGCAAAACGATGACTCTCGACACGCGCGAGGTCGGCGCCAGGCAATGCCTCGCCGGCATCGTGACACAGATGGATCTTGCCAGGCGTCAGATAGGCCAGCACCTCGAGTCCGGCGGCAAAGGCCTCGCCCTGCTCGGCGATGATCACCCGCGGATCGGCAGCCAGTGGGTTGGTGTCCATGGCGTTGACGAAGATGGCGGCAGGTTCGGTGTCGAGCAGCGGCACGCGAGAGAAGGGGCGAGTACGCAGCGCGGTCCACAGGCCACTCTCAACCAGGTTTTGCTGCACGGCTTCACGGCTCAGGCGGCTCAGATCCGAATAGGCCTGGAAGGTGATCTGCTCATCGCCCTCCACCTGGATCACCACAGACTGCAACACACGGCGTTCGCCGCGGTTGATCTCGACGACAACACCGCTGGCTGGCGCGGTAAAGCGCACACCCGGTGCCTTCTTGTCTTCGAACAGGGTCTGGCCCTTCTTCACCCGATCGCCGACCTCCACCAAGAGGGTGGGCTTCAGGCCAACATACTCTTCACCCAGGAGTGCCACCTTTGCAGGACGAGCGCAGCAATCTATCTCTTGCCTCGGCTCGCCGGCGATAGGCACATCTAGGCCCTTCTTTATCGTCTTAATCTTGTCTGGAAAACCTGCCATCGCAAACATCAACCGTTACTAAATTGGGATGCCCCATGGTAAAAGTTTGTTAACTTAGATTCCGATATTGAGGTCACATTCCGACACCAGCTTGTAACTTAGCAACAGTTTTTCCGCCAAATTTGTGATCCTGATCGGCAGTGAATCCTGAGAACTGTTAACAATGTAGTTTTATAACAATAAAACAGGTAAAGGGGATACTGCTTATTTAGCCGGGGCTAAAACATTCAATTTGGGACAAAAATTGTGCGAAATGCCTAGGGCCTGTTGACCTTTTGAGAACAATTTTTGTTCTAATTGGGCACGTTCAAATCGCGGCATGAGGCTTGAAGTATAGTTATTCTATATAAAAGCCTAGTAACAAAGCGTTGAACGTGCTCAAGACGAACCCTGCGGGCAGCGTCTGTATCATTTTTCTACTGCGTTATCGCTCATTGATGTAGCACACCACATTACAATCGCTCTGCCTTGTATAAAAGCGATACAGAATGCTGCAAAAATGAACGCGAAAGATAAACAGGCCCTAGCTTCACCCTGGCCCATTTACCCCCCTCTTGCCCCTGAGGGATCGACGCGTGAAAAAAGAAGCAAAAGGGGCAATTTAGGTGAGAATCGACCGCCGAGCTCCCTTAGTTGAATCAAACAGTAAACAAATCATCCCATCATAAAAAGCTTTAGACATCTAGAAGGCCAAGTGCTATGGTCATTTTTCGAACACAGGTTTTCAGTTAAGCGATAGGATGAATTAGATGAAACTCGAATCTTTAGCCCTACATCATGGATATGACTCGGAAGCAACCACCAAGGCGGCGGCCGTCCCCATTTATCAGACCACCTCTTATACGTTTGACGATACCCAACACGGTGCCGACCTGTTTGATCTTAAGGTGCCGGGCAACATCTACACCCGCATCATGAACCCCACCACAGATGTGCTCGAGCAGCGCCTGGCCGCCATCGAAGGCGGTATCGGCGCCCTGGCCCTGGCCTCTGGCATGGCCGCCATCACCTATGCCATTCAGGCACTGACACAAGTGGGCGACAATATTGTCAGCACCAGTCAGCTCTATGGCGGCACCTATAACCTGTTTGCCCATACCCTGCCACGCCAGGGAGTCGAGGTACGCATGGCAGCCTTCGACGACTTCGAAGGCTTGGAAGCCCATATCGATGATAAGACCAAGGCGCTGTTTTGTGAGTCAATCGGCAACCCGGCGGGCAATATCGTCGACATCGCGCGCCTGGCCGAGCTGGCCCATAGACACGGCGTGCCCCTCATTGTGGACAATACTGTGGCCACCCCGGTACTCTGTCGCCCCTTCGAGCATGGCGCCGATATCGTGATTCACTCGCTGACTAAATATATTGGCGGTCACGGCACCACCATAGGCGGGGTGATCATCGACTCGGGTAAGTTCGACTGGGCCGCCCAGCCTGAGCGTTTCGCCCTGCTTAACGAGCCCGACCCCTCATACCATGGGGTGGTCTATACCCAGGCCTTCGGTCCGGCGGCCTTTATTGGTCGCTGCCGTGTGGTGCCGCTGCGTAATACCGGCGCCGCCCTATCGCCTCAGAGTGCCTTCCTGCTGTTACAGGGCCTAGAGACCCTGGCCCTGCGCATGGAGCGTCACTGCGACAACGCCCTCGCCCTGGCCAAATTTCTTGAACAAGACCCCAGGGTCAGCTGGGTCAACTATGGCGCGCTGGACAACAGTCCCTATCGCGATAACTGCGAGAAGATCACCTCCGGCAAGGCCTCGGGCATCATCAGCTTTGGCATCAAGGCAGAAGATAGCGAGGCCGCCAAGGCCGCCGGTGGACGCTTTATCGACGCCCTGCAGATGATCTTGCGCCTGGTGAATATTGGCGATGCCAAATCCTTGGCCTGCCATCCGGCGACCACCACCCACAGACAGCTCAACGGCGAAGAGCTGGCCAAGGCCGGGGTATCTGAAGATCTGATCCGCATCTCGGTCGGTATCGAGCATATCGACGATATTATTGCAGATGTCTCCCAGGCACTGGATAAGGCCATCTAACGCTAGACAGTCCGCAGCGCTGACTCAAAAAGCAGTGCCAGATGTCAGATGTCAGGTGTTAGGTGTTAGGTGTTAGGTGTTAGGTGTTAGGTGTTAGGTGTCAGACACCTGATAACCAGCAACCAATACCAAGCCCGAATACCGCGCCTCTTAGGCCAGCTATTCGGGTTTTGTTTTTGGGGCTGTTTTAGGTTTTGGGTTTAAGTTTGTGTTTGAGTCAGCTAGTTTGATTAAGGTCATGGTTTGGGCGTTTATTGCCTAAGACCTTGGTATAGTGCAGCCTCTGGCAAAGTGTTGACTATAATGAGGATTAGCGATTTGCGCGCCAACAGGCAACAGGCCAAGGGAGCGGCACATGTACTACACCTCGACGGACCTTAACCAACACACCTCTATCATGAGCAAGCTGGCACACCTTCACGCCACCACCCAGGCCAAGCTGCCACAGATCACCCGTATCGCCGTCGCCCTGTACGATCAGGACTGTGACATAGTGCGTACCTTCATCTACAGCGGTAAGCCCTCTCCCCTCAACCATTACCAGGCTAATCTCAGCCAGTGCCACTCCCTGTTACAGGTAGCCCGCACCAGGGAGGCGAGGATCGTTCAAGATCTCGGCATCTATCGAGACAGCCAGCACGAACACGCCGTTAAGATCTATGAGGCAGGCTATCGCAGCAGCTATACCCTGCCCCTGCTTTCGGGCAATACTCTGCTGGGCTTTATCTTCTTTAACGGCGACGATAAAGAGGTGCTGGACAAGCGCTGCGTCGAGCATCTGGATCTCATCGGCAACCTGCTGGCCCTGATGGTGATCAACGAGCTGAGCGAGGTGAACACCCTGGCCTCGACCATGAAGACAGCCATAGATGTCACCCATTTTCGCGACCCAGAGACCGCCGGCCACCTGAGTCGTATGGCGCACTACTCACGCCTGATCGCCCAGCGTCTGGCGGATGAGAGAGGCTTAAACGATCACTTTATCGAACATATCTTCATGTTTGCCCCCCTGCACGATATCGGCAAGATCACAGTGCCCGACGAGATCTTGTTTAAGCGGGGCGCGCTCACCTTAGATGAGCGCGCCGAGATGCAGAAACACTGTGAATCGGGCCGGGATCTCATCGATAAATTACTCTGCAACTACCGCCTGAGTAACCTGGACCATACCCAGATGCTGCGTAATATCGTGCTCTATCACCACGAGGCGATAGATGGCTCAGGCTACCCCACCAGCCTAAGGGGCGACGAGGTGCCTATCGAGGCGAGAATCGTAGCGGTGGCCGATGTATTTGATGCCCTCACCAGTGAGCGCCCCTATAAATCCGCCTGGACCAATAGCGATGCCTTTGCCGAACTCGAACGCCTATCGGGCAGCAAGCTGGACGCCGATTGTGTCGCCGCGCTCCATCAGGCGCTGCCCGAGGTGCTCAAGATACAGAGTACCTTCGACTCTACCGAGTTCTAGAAGCCGAGGCGCTAAAGCGAAGTAGATGATAGTGAGACGGGAATAGACTCGGAGCATTAAAGCAAGGGAAAGCTAAGGAAGGTGCGAATAAGTCCCGTGCTTGCTCTGCGTGTGCTTAAAGTGGATAGATGCTAGGCACAGTTTGCAGCGAATGGCCCTAGTCCTTCGCAAGAACTGTAACGCAGCAAATACCGCTGTAAGCCTCGCCCTGCGGGGCTTTGATAGCAACACCATTTCGGCGTTATTCAACTTCAGCAGGCCTCGGCATGCCCTCAGTTGAATGCCTTGAACTGTCGCTGCTATCAAAGCCAGAGCTGTCTTCCCCTTTAGAGGAAAGCAAAGGCCCACCAAGCCAGGGCGCTGGCAGGCCTTAAACGCTAGCAAGAGGCGGTTGTTAGAAACGACCCACTACGCCAAGACCAATGTTCACGCCGTCGAAGTCTGAATCCAACACGCGTGCCACTTGGAAGTTGGCCGAGAAGTTGTCTGAAATACGCAGCCAGTAAGCGGTTCTCACATCGAACGCATCATCATCGTCGGTGTTGGTGTAACCCAGACCCACAGACCAGGCATTGTTCACATACCAGTCGGTGCCCAGGTTGATCATGTCGTCATCGTCACCATGAGTCCAGCTAGCCTGCAGATCCACACCGGCAGTCGACTGCAATGCGATATAGCTGCGCACTTTCACACCATAGGTCTCTTCAATACCTTCATCGCCATCGTTATAGAAGGCTGAAACGGCAGAAGAATCGTTGAAGTAGTAACCCACTTCCGCGCCATAGGTGTCAAAATCAAAATGTGCGTAGTCGTGCTTTTGATAGTTCACACCAACAAACCACTTAGAGGCAAATACATAAGTACCGTCGATACCGTAAGAATCCAGGTCGGCATCATCGAAGTTGCTGTAATGAGCACCCAGGTTAGAGCTCTGCGCCAGGAAGCCGTTTAGGGCATATGGGCTGCTGCTCTGATCCACAGGCGTGACATAGTAGCGGTAGTTCGCATTCCAGATACCATCGCCAAACTCTTCAGAGTTAGAGTAGTAGTTCAGGCCGGCTTCGTGTTGAAAGGCGTTATCCTGCGCAGCGATGGCGCTCATGCTGCTAAGACCAAGAAGAATGGCAACGGCTGTTACTGATTTTTCATCAATGTATTCCCTTATATTTATGAAGCTAGGAGAATAAAAGACAAAAAATAGAAAGGTGCTTTACACAATCCATTGTAATTTTCTGATATTTATACAAATAAATATCCTGCGCTCTCCTAGCGGCGCTAACGATACGCCATAGTTTAGGAAAAGCGCAATACAAACTTCATAAAAGCCCAGCGAAAATACATTCACCAAAACTTTAAGCTACACACAGGCAACAATTAAAACCTAAAGGCTACAATCTGCCTTGTGCCGTTTTCGCCTGCTCACGCTCATCGAGGAGCAACATCCCCTGGGTGATCGCCTGCACCGCCCGCGACTTAAATTCGCGCCGATACAGGGTATAGACCACGACCAGGCTAGAGACGATAAACAGCAGCGGATGGAAGAACCAGCCAAGCACGGCCATCGAGAAATAGTAGGAACGCAGGCCATAGTTGTAGGCGTGGGCCGCCCTATCCTGCACTATCGCCATCTGCAGCGCATAGGCCTTTAGCTGCTCATCACCACCGCTTTTGTCAACCGGCGTCGCACCCACCATGACATTGAGAAAACCATACTGGCGCATGGACCAAGTAAACTGAAAAAACGCCATGACGAAGATTAACGTCAGTATGCCGAGCTTCAACTGAATCAACATATGAATCGGCGGTGCCGTCATGGGGATAGAGGCGATCACTGCCTCCAGCCTTTCGACCTGGGCAAACAGGGTCAAGACACCGGCGAGCACCAACATGGTAGTGCTGGCAAAGAAGGTAATATTACGCTCCAGGTTGGCCAGCAGCGCCGCCTCGGCCACTCTTACCTCGCGGCCCAGCAGTTGATACATCCAGTGAATTCTGTGCTGATGCAGACAACGGGCGATACAGTTGGTGTTCTTGGCCTTCTTGCGGGCGAAGCGGGCGTAACCTATCCAGCAGCTAAAGAAACAGGTCACGGCGATAAGGTCGAGCAGATAATCATTCATCATAGATTCAACTTGTTAACAAGGGTCTGTTTATCTTTCAGGTTTAATTTTTGTTCAATATAAACGCGTTTTGCTCAAGGCGCGTGCTGTGTCGCATAGTTATTCTATGCAAATGGCACGCAACAAGGAGCAGAGCGTGTTTAGGTGAACCCTTCGGGCTGCTTTTGTAGGTCATTTCTACGGCGTTATCACCCACTCATGTAGAATAACTACACTACACGGGCTCTGCCTTGTATAAATTGCCTACAAAATGCTGCAAAAACAAACAGGAAAGGTCAATACTGCTAAGGCTCATTTAATCATAGCCCATTGATATTGCAACTCGATTTCCACTGCGCTGCGCACCTATCCCGTGTAATTTTTGTGCAATCATTCTTAGGCTATACCTGCATACAATTCTTAGCTAAGATGGTCAATAAATTGTTACCTCCATGTACAACCACGTGAGACCCGTTAACAATTGCACCCCACCAAAATACAAGAGTTTAATAATAAAGGATTATTTATGAAGTCAATCTCAAATACTCTGATAACAAGTCTGATTGCATCTGGCCTCTTGCTCACAGGCTGTGGCGGCACGGTGAAGTGGGTCGAGGGAGAATTTATCCCCTATGCACAACTGGCCAACCAATGCGATGCGGGTCTCAAGGAAAAACTCTGGTTACGCTCATGGAGCAACGACACCTATCTGTGGTACAGCGAGATCATCGACAGGGATCCGGCCCCTTACCAGGTCCTGGAATATTTCGATCTCCTGAAAACCGAAAACCTGTCCGCCTCGGGCAAGCCGAAAGACCAGTTTCACTTCTCTATGCCCACCAGCGAATGGGAGCAGCTCAACCAATCGGGCGCGTCCGTGGGTTATGGCATGAGTTTCTATCTGCAGCAGGCCAGTGGCACAACAGACAGGAAGGTCACCGTCGCCTACACTGAGCCCAATTCTCCCGCGACCAACGCCAATATCGCCCGTGGTGCTGTCGTCGTCAGTATCGATGGCGTGAGCGTGAAAGATGCCAGCGACAGTGCCTCAATAGACATTCTCAACAAGGGCCTGTTCCCCGAGGACGCAGGTCAACAGACCCGCTTCACCCTTCAAGATCTCGGCGCCAGCCAGACGCGCGATGTGGTGCTGACGGCGCAAACCGTGGTCTCGACACCAGTGCAAAATACCAAGGTACTCTCTACCCCATCGGGCACCATAGGCTACATGCAGTTCAACGCTCATATTGCCACCGCTGAGCGCGGCCTATTCGATGCCATTAACACACTGGCCAATGCCAAGGTCGACGACCTGGTGTTAGACCTGCGCTACAACGGCGGCGGCTTACTGGCCATGGCCAGCCAGCTGGGCTACATGATTGCCGGTGAGCAGGCGACAAAAGATCGTATCTTCGAGCAAGTAACCTTCAATGACAAATATCCCACCAAGAATCCTGTCACGGGTGAAACCTTAACCCCTAGCCCTTTCTACGATAAGACCTTCGGCTTTAACCCCAGCCTCTTGTCGAGCGGACAGAGCCTACCCAGCCTCAACCTCTCCCGGGTATATGTACTCACTACCAACAGAACCTGCTCCGCCAGTGAGTCGCTGATCAACAGTCTGCGTGGCATAGATGTCGAGGTGATTCAGATTGGCGGTACTACCTGTGGTAAGCCCTATGGCTTCTACCCGACCCCCAACTGCGGCAATACATACTTTAGCATTCAGTTTAAGGGGGAAAACGACAAGGGCTTCGGCAACTATTCAGATGGTTTCATCCCCAGCAGCAGCCCGACGCTGCAAAGCGAAGTGCCTGGCTGTGACATAGCAGATGACTTTAGCCACGCCCTGGGCGATAAAGAGGAGAGCCAGCTAGCTGCGGCGCTCTACTACCGTGACAACAATAGCTGTCCTACCCAGGTAGCAAAAGCGTCCCGTACCCAGGCGAAACCTCAGTTTATCGATGTCGGTTATATGCTGGAAGATACCCGCAATCAAAATATTCTACTCAATAACCGTATCCTGACTCAGCCTAAGTAGGAATTATGATGAAACGCTTAATTCGTATCATGGTCAGCACAATGCCGTTAGCGCTCATGGGCTGCTCACTTCAGGCTCAAGACGCTGCTTTGCCAGAACCTGTGCCTGCAATAGTCAGCGAACCCAGTGCCGAGAGTCTGGCCGAGCTGGAAAACGCCATCGCCAAACTGTTGCAGATGAACAAGGTGACCCTGGCGGCAGATGCATTTACCCAAAACAGTCGATTGACGCTGGAGCGCACTCCCCATACGGATCCTAACGGTCAGCTGTTAATGGGCCGCAGCTTCGAGCTGCCGCAAATAATGCAGCTTTGGATAAGCGGTGATAAGTGTTTTGTCACAGATACCGAAGAGCATCGCAGTGCGCCACTGGCAGTCACCCAGTGCCAAGCCGAATAAGGCCGTCTGAACAAGCTCGTCTGAATAAGCTAGGCCGAATAAGCTCGTCACATTGAGCCCGGCCGGTTCTACCGGGCAGAGAAGGTCGGGCTTAATCAAGCGAGTTGGCAATATGCCCATCAAGATGCATCTTCCCCACGACGGCTGCTTTATAAAGCAGCCGTTTTTTATGGTCAGCACACTCTTATCTGCTCGCCGCCAACCTCATCATCGGGCCTGGATGTTCTTAATATCCGCCACACAGTGACTCATAGCTCAAAGTCAAACGCAGCCATCAAGCGTCATCAGGCTCGAGGATTGCGTTTGGCAAGAAAGGCCTTCCCCTCTCTATAGCTGTCCGACTGCCCAATAGAACCGTCGGCAATGAGTTAGGGAAGGTGCGAACAAGTCGTCGCACAGCTCTGGCTTTGATAGCAGCGACAGTTCAAGGCATTCAACTGAGGGCATGCCGAGGCCTGCTGAAGTTGAATAACGCCGAAATGGTGTTGCTATCAAAGCCCCGCAGGGCGAGGCTTACAGCGGTATTTGCTGCGTTACAGTTCTTGCGAAGGACTAGGGCCATTCGCTGCAAACTGTGCCTAGCATCTATCCACTTTAAGCACACGCAGAGCAAGCNCACAGCTCTGGCTTTGATAGCAGCGACAGTTCAAGGCATTCAACTGAGGGCATGCCGAGGCCTGCTGAAGTTGAATAACGCCGAAATGGTGTTGCTATCAAAGCCCCGCAGGGCGAGGCTTACAGCGGTATTTGCTGCGTTACAGTTCTTGCGAAGGACTAGGGCCATTCGCTGCAAACTGTGCCTAGCATCTATCCACTTTAAGCACACGCAGAGCAAGCACGGGACTTATTCGCACCTTCCTTAGTACATATCCTTCTAAATGTAACAATTGTTACAGTGATACTATCGCGCCCTTCTCATTATTGTTTTACATACATTTTATTAAGAGGCCTTATGCGCTTAGCTGTTTCCGCATTAGCAGTGTCATCTGCACTCATCCTTCCTAACGTCCAAGCTGAAGATCAACCAGCCAGCTTAAATCAACAAGCCAGCTTCGAAAAAATCGAGATCATAGGTTCACGTATCGCACTGCGTACCGCCACAGATAGCGTGGCGCCGGTGGACATTATCACCGCTGAGCAGCTAGAATCTACGGGGATGACAGAAACGGCTAAGGCACTGCAATTTGCCGCACCAAGTTACAGCTTTCCATTCTCATCGGTAACCGATGGCTCTGATGCCGTACGTCCGGCGAGCCTGCGCGGCCTGTCACCGGATCACACCCTAGTGCTGGTCAACGGTAAACGTCGCCACGGCTCGGCATTGGTCCACTTGAGCGGCACTGTCGGTAAAGGCTCCTCTAACGTCGACTTAAACGCCATTCCAATGACGGCCATCAAGCGTATCGAGATCCTACGTGACGGCGCATCGGCCCAGTATGGTTCCGACGCTATCGCCGGCGTCATCAACGTGGTGCTAAAAGACAGTGAACAGGGTGGTAGCCTGTCGGCGCAAGCGGGCCAAACCTACGCCGGTGACGGTGAACAGTGGCGAGTGGGTGCCAACCATGGCGTCGCCCTGGGTGACGATGGCTTCGTCAATGTCTCACTCGAAGCCCACCATAAAGACAGCACTAACCGCGCTGGGTTAGATCCTCGCCAGCAGTACCCGGAATTGGCCGATGGTTCACTCGACCCTCGCGAAGCCACATTTAATCGAAAGAGCCACCAGGTTGGTGACGCCGAATACGACAACCTAGGCTTGTTTATCAACGCCGCCAAGGCCATCTCAGATAATGGCGAGCTATACGCCTTCGGTGGCGTGAGCAAACGCGAAACCAAATCTGGCGCCTTCTACCGCAGAGCCCTAGATAAGCGTAACTTAACCGAAATTTATCCCGACGGTTTCTTGCCACAGATCAACCCCGATATTATCGACACCTCGATAGTGCTTGGCTATGAATTCAGCCTGGGCGAATGGGATATAGATACATCCGCAGGCCACGGCGAAAATGCTTTTAACTACAATATTGTTAACACATTAAATGCATCTTTAGGCCCCGACAGCCCAACCGAGTTTGATGCAGGCACATTGTCGACCCGTGAAACCAACTTAAATATCGATGCGTCACGCTATTTTTCCTTTGCAAATGACTCAGAGATACTCTTTGCCACAGGTATTTCATGGCGCCAAAATGGCTACCAGATCGAGGCTGGCGAGAGTGGTTCCTACATCAATGGTGGTTTTGATAACCGCGCCGCCGGTAGCCAGGGCTTTTCGGGCTTTACCCCAGAGTCTGAAGTCGACGAGACCCGCAATAACACAGGCGTTTATGTCGAGCTGGAAAACCAGCTAACCGATGAGTTTTACTGGGCGGCGGCGCTACGTTACGAGGACTATTCAGACTTCGGCGACAACACCAGCTGGAAGCTGGCGGGCCGTTATGACCTTACCGACAACTTAGCGCTGCGCGGCACCATCAACACAGGCTTTAGAGCACCTAGCGTGCAGCAGCTGTACTTCAGCAATATCTCTACCCTGTTCAATCCAGATCCTGTCACGGGTCAGTTGGTACCGACAGAATCGGGTACGTTCAACACCCTGTCACCGGTAACAAAAGGCTTGGGGATCAACGAGCTGGCTCCAGAGTTATCACAATCTTTCAGTCTGGGTCTGGTCTATCGTAACGATGCGGGCCTGGCACTGACCTTGGATGCCTATCAAATCTCTGTCGATGACCGCATCATCTTGTCGAGCTCAGTCACGCCTGATGACTCACCGGCCGTCGCACAGGCCTTGGCAGGCACCAATGCCGAGTCGGCGCGCTTCTTCATCAACGCGGTCGATACCCGCACCCGTGGCGTCGATCTGGTGATAAGCCAGAACTTTGATATCGGTTCCTGGGGCGACCTGCAAGCCAACCTGGCCTATGCCTACAACAAAACGGAAATACAAGACATCCATTTCCCGCAGATCTTAGACGGCGTAGGTAAAGAGCTCTTCAATCGTATCGAACAAACCCGTATGACCTCGGCGACGCCAAATAACACGGGCAACCTGGGGCTCACCCATAGACTCGGCGACTTCAAGACCAATATTCGTCTAAGCTACTTCGGCGATTACACCGTGGGTTATTCATCGGGCGACGTAAATTACAGCGACCAGTGGATAATGGATCTGTCGGTGCAGTATGCGGCAACCGATGCACTAAGCTTTACCGCCGGGGCGCAAAACCTGTTTGATGTCTACCCAGAGAAGCGCCCAGACAGCAATAATTTCAATGGTATCTTCGTCTACCCATTAACCAACACCCCGTTTGGCTTTAATGGTGGTTACTTCTTCTTAGAAGCGAAATATACCTACTAACCCCCATCAGTTCATCACACTAAAACAGGCCATTTATGGCCTGTTTTTTTTATCTCGACCAGCCATCAAGGTGAGAGCTTAGGCAACTTGTTCCCATCGCTGCGCTGTGTGAAAATCGACAGCATGCAACTGAGGGGAAAATATGACACAAGCAGCGAATGATCCAACCAGCGCTAACACAGGCCTAGATGACGCAAGTGATGAGATTAAACTCGCCGTAGACCTTATTTATCTTCTGGAGAGCCATGAGATTGAGCCAGATGTGGCGCTGGCGGCATTAGAGATAGTTAAGCAAGATCTGCAAAAAAAGTTAACTAATACCAATCGTAATAAATAATTGATCATGCTAGCTTGTTAAAACGCTCGATAACTGTATTAGTATTTTTAATTGTAGAATAACGACTTATCTAAAAATCCTGCTTTGTTCTCAAGCGTTTTTCCTGCGCCATTTCTGATCACATGTTTACTGTGATTGATACTATTGTGATTGGTATAAAGCCTAAAATGAGCACCTTAGCTTTACCCTATCACACCTTAAATAACGCTCTATTCATCGGAAACTTAACGATAAAAAAACGCAGCCTAGGCTGCGTTTTTTGTGTTACTCAGGGACACTGTTTAGAAAACAACAGTCTGCTCAGCAGTACAGGTAGAAGTACCTTCGTCACAGGCTTTGTAAACGTAAGTTCCGCCGCCCTTAGTGTTGATGGTGTCAGTGTAGGTGCTGCTTGCCGAAGTGGTCGCAATCTTGCCACCGTCACGGTAAACATCTACGTTCGCACCCGCGGCACCAGAGAAGGTCAGATCAACTTTCTTAACGCCCTTACTCTTATAGCCATTCGCTGAGATAGAGAAATCACCGCCGCCGTTGTTTCCGCCACCATTGTCGCCACCGGCACAGCCGTTAGCCGTCAGGTAAGCATCGGCAGCCGCAGCCTGAACGATACCGTAACCGAAGTACTCATCTTTACCCGGTGCACCGCTATCCATAGCTGTCGCCTTCAGCGCTGCACGGATCTCGCTACCGGTACACTGGTTATGGTTAGACCAAACCAGCGCCGCAATACCAGACACGGCCGGCGTTGCCATAGAAGTACCGCTCATGAAGCCGTAATCAGAGGTACCGATATCCACAGTTGCAGTGCTCGCCGCCAATAACGCCGCGCGATCTTCCTGTGTAGTACCCACTGCGGGGATAGAAGTGGTGTTGGTATCACCTAGTGTGCCATACAGCATGCCAGGCTCGTTGTTGATGATGATCGCACCGATACCACCAGAGTTTTCACAGTTAGCCACCTTGTCGTGGAAAGAGATCGCACCGCGATCGATCACACAGATGTTACCGTTCGCGCCCGCATCGGTCGCCTCGGCAGTGCCCATGAAATAGGTGTTGCCAGAAACCACGCCTGAGTTTTCCATTGCGCTGCTGGCAAATGAAGCGCCATCGGCAGTAAGGTTAGACGCTGTCGCCATGCCTGCTGGGTAAGTAGACAGTGTATCTACACCACCTGCAGTCACTTCCACACAGATAGTTTTATCTGAAGTCGCCTTAGGACCACGACCCGAAGTACAAGATGGGAACTGAGAGAAATCGGCGATGTTGTTGTTCGCATCGTTCGCGCCCACCATCATGACAGATGGGTAACCAGCTGGGTATGAACGTACGCTGTTACCATCGTTACCCGCCGCAGCAACCACTAGGCCGCCCGCATCGACGAAGGCTTGGAAGGCATTAGATTCGGTAGAGTTTGATCCGCCGCCACCTAGGCTCATGCTGATGATGTTGGCACCGGCTGCGCTACACAGGTTTGTGGCGTGTGCCAGATCAGATGAGTAACCCCAACCTTCGGCGTTAAATACCTTGATGATGTGCATATCGACGCCAGGCGCCATACCGATCACACCAACATTGTTGTCAGCGGCACCGATAGTACCGGCAACGTGAGTACCGTGTGGACCGCCGTTGACGTTCCAGTTACCCGTACCCGAATCGTTGTCACCTGTGATGTTGTTCCAAACGAAATCTGGGTTAGACGCGTCCAGACCAGAGTCGATGACACACACCTTCATGCCAGCAGCAGCATTGAAGGTCACCTGATCGGCCTGTGACTGATACACGGCGTAAGGTGTAACCTGCTGCGTCATCGGGTTGCCCGCGTCATCGCTGAAGCTCATCAGATGACGACGCTGATCCGCCTCGACTAATTTTACATGTGGGTTATTTAACAGTCCCTTGACCTGGGCTAAATCTTTGCCCGTAAAGGTTGCAGCGATAAAGCCGTCACCATCAACGTGGATCTGTGCGCCTAGCTGCTTTGCCAGTGCCTTAACGACACCCTTACTGCCATTGTCTACCTGGATGATGTAACGATCATCATCGGCAAATGCCTGAGTTGATAGGCCAACACTTAATGCCATTACTGCACTTGCCAACTTAGTTAACTTCATAGAGGTCTCTCCATTATATTTATTTTGTTAAGAGTCTTTTTATTAGAACTTCCCTGAATAGCAAATGCCGCGGTATTTCTCTCTTCAATTGCGACCTGATTTGGCATTTACTACCACACAACAAGGCACAAGCTATCACACCAACTCGAAAGCAACAAGGCATTAACAAAAAATAAACATATGTTGCACAGGCGTACAATTTGTTTGGCAGTAGCATTCGCTGGCCAGATCATTGCCTCACCAGACAAGCGGCTAGGCCATGCATCAAAGCCGGCGACACGGCGGGTAAAAGCGCTGTTGCTAAGCGCCAAGGCTGGTATACTAGGGGCTCATTTGCCACCATTGACGACATTGACGATGACAAATAATGCCAAGGCCTCAAGCCAATCGATAGACTTCTCGGCCATCAACAAGAGCACGGCCAGCTCCTTTAACGAGCAGAAGAACCTGATCAAGCGGCTGTTTAAGGGCAACCGGGTCGATTGCCAGACCTGTAAACAACCACTGCAGTTAGTCGTACCCACAGAGAAGGCACAAACCGGCCACTACGGCGTGTTTTGTAAGAAGGGCTGCACGGATATCGAACTGGAGATCGAGCTGCTCTAGCCTCGCCTAAAGTAAGCCCGCCTAGGAATTATAAGCCCAGATACGATATAGCATCAGCTGTGCCTGCAAGGCAGTACAGACCCACTATCATACTATCGCGCTACCAAGTATCACGTATCACCTATAACGAGTCATAGCTTGAAACTCAGTCAACGCCTCTCTCACCTGCAGGCCATGGTCGATGGCCCTTACCAACATATCTGGGACTGCTGCTGCGATCACGGCCTGCTCGGCGCCGCCCTGCTAAGGCAAGAGGCCGCCACAAACGTGCATTTCGTCGATATCATTCCAGGTATCATGCAGAGCCTGCAGGGCAAGCTCGAACGCTTCTTTCCGCCCGCAGCAGGCGCGAGCCGCTGGCAGGTGCACTGTATAGATGTGGCCAAGCTGCCGTTAGCCGACTATCCCAGCGAGACGCCGCAGCTGGTGATCATCGCCGGCGTCGGCGGCGAACTCACCGGCGAGCTGGTGAGCGCGATTCAACAGCGCGCCGACACACTGGGCCAAGAGATAGAGTTTCTGCTCTGCCCCGTGCATCACACCTATCAGCTCAGAGAGCGACTCGATACCCTAGGGCTCAGATACTTCGACGAGCGGCTCATCAGTGAGAACAAGCGCTGCTACGAGCTCTTGCATGTGGCGCGCCACGGCAAGCAGCCCATCACGGCAATTGGCGACAGCCTCTGGTCGCAGGCGCCAATCGAGACACAAGTGGCCTACCTAAGGCGTCTGCTGAAACACTATCATCAGGTGATCAGAGGCAGTAAGCAGGAGCAGAAACCGCTGCTCGAGCGCGCCATCTCAGATTATCAGGCGCAGCTAGACTTGCTTAGCGCCTAGCCTGCTAGTTTCCACCTTTTCCCTTTTGCTTATTACGTCTTCAAGTGAGTCAATTTATGCGTCTGCTGAAATCCACCCTACATCCCGACCTTAACGCCACCACGCCAGAGGAGATAACCGGACTGGGCTTCACACGCCGTGCGGCGCGGGCCATAGTGCTCAGAGACAGCCAAATATTAATGCTCTACACCGAGCGCTATCACGACTACAGCATTCCCGGCGGCGGTGTGGATGAGGGCGAAGATATTCGCCAGGCGCTACTGAGAGAGCTGGAGGAGGAAACCGGCGCCCACACCATACAGATATTGAGTGAGTTCGGGAACTATCAGGAGTTTCGTCCCTGGCACAAGCCAGGATTCGACTTCGTGCAGATGGAGTCTTACTGCTTTGTCTGCGCCATTGGCGAAGAGCTTGGCGATACTAGGCTCGAGCACCATGAACTGCAAAACGGCATGCGCCCGGTATGGATAGATATTCATGAGGCAATCGCCCACAACGAACACACCATGGCCCACAGCGACAAGAAGGGCCTGTCTATCGAGCGCGAGACCTACCTGCTAAGGCGTATCGTCGATGAGCTGCTCACAAATTAAAATCATCTCAAGATAAACGCCCCGTAAACTCACAAAAAAAGAGCGCCTAGGCGCTCTTTTTTATCACCGTCAGATTAACCCTTAACGGCTGTATTCACTGGCGATTTGCGCCGCCAGCTTAGCATTGTTAAACACCAGCTGGATGTTGGCGGCCAGGCTGCTGCCTTCGGTCTTCTCGGCGACCTTAGCCAGCAAGAAAGGCGTAGAGGCCTTACCGGAGATCCCCTTGGCATCCATCTCGGCCACGGCATCTTTAATCACCTGGTCGATCATCGCCTTATCCAGGGCATACTCGGCAGGAATAGGATTAGCCACAACCACGCCGCCCTTGAGGCCCATCTGCCACTTGGCCGTCATGGCATCGGCCACCTGCTTAGGCGTATCCAGGCGATAGTCGACACCAAAATCGCTCTCGCGGGTGTAGAAGGCTGGCAGAGTCTCGGTTTCATAGCCGACAACCGGCACCCCTTGGGTCTCTAAGTACTCTAGGGTCAGGCCGATATCCAGAATCGACTTGGCACCGGCGCACACCACGGCCACATCTGTGTTGGCCAGCTCCTGCAGATCCGCCGAGATATCGAAGGTCTGCTGGGCGCCGCGATGCACGCCGCCGATACCGCCGGTCGCAAACACCTTGATGCCCGCCATCGCTGCCAGGATCATGGTCGAGGCTACCGTGGTGGCGCCATCCGCCTGCTTGGCTACGATGAAAGGAATATCGCGGCGGCTGGTCTTGATCACTGCCTGACCCGCCTTACCCAGATACTCGATCTCCTCATGGGTCATGCCCACCTTAAGGCGTCCCTTGAGAATCGCGATAGTAGCAGGCACGGCGCCGTTGTCACGGATGATCTGCTCTACCTTCAGGGCAGTCTCGACATTTTGCGGATAAGGCATACCGTGAGAGATGATGGTCGACTCCAGTGCCACCACGGGACGGCCGGCATCCAATGCCGCTTTCACTTCTGGGTTGATATCTAGGTACTGCGCTAACATAGAGACTCCTTGATAACTCGGTTAACTGATATTTCAGACATATTTGGATTGATGGTTGCCAGATCCGACAGGGCAACCACCGCCGCCGCCATGGCAAACTCGGTCGACTGACGGGACGACCAACCTTGAATAAAGCCGTGGGCCAGGCCCGCGAGGAAGGCGTCACCGGCGCCGTTGGCATTAACCATCTCGACCGGAATGGCCGGAACAAGGGCCTGCTCCTGACCATCGCTGTAAAACACCCCATCGGTGCCCAGGCTCAGGAATATTCGCTGCACGCCCTGCTCATGGAACCAGTTGGCCAGCATAGGCAACTCGCCATAGTTGGCAATGGCGATGCCGGAGAGCTGCTCGGCCTCTTTAAGGTTCGGCTTGAGGGTATGTACCGCGCTCAGGTAGGGCTTAATCTTCTCCGCCTTGGCGCAGGAAACGGTATCGACAAACAGCGGGATATCGGCGAAGTTGCTCAGCAGATAGGCTAAGGCAGCGTCAGACAAGTTGGCGTCGACTATGATGAGACTGGCACGTTTGAACATCTCCTGCTGACTCTTGAGCTGCTCAACACCCAGTCGCTCCAGAATCGCCATGTCATTGATCGCCACATGCATGTCGCTGTCACCATCGAGCACCGAGAGGTAGGTGGAGGTCACGCCATCGCTCAGCTGCAAGCTGGGTTTCATGTCGATACCGGCGCGCTGACAATGCTCGACGATCTGCTGGCCATAGGCATCTTTGCCCACTGCGGTCATCAGGCGGGTATCTGAGCCCAGACGCGCCAGGTTCTCGGCAATGTTACGCCCCACACCACCAGGGGAGCAGCTGACGCTACCTGGATTAGAATCCCCCACCCTCAGGTTAGCAGCCGGGCGACCGAGAATATCCATGTTGGCCCCGCCGACCACCATGGCAAACTTGGCTTCGGCCAGAATATAGCCCTTGCCACGGATAATGCCTTTGTTGGTCAGGTTCATGATATGACCAGCCACCGCAGAGCGGCTGATCCCAAGGCGATCCGCCAGCTCCTGCTGGGGGATCAGAGGGTCTTGCTTGAGTAGTGCTAGGATTTCTAATTCACGTTCCGTCATTACGGCAATCTCACTCAGCATTAAGGATATATCGCCGCAAAACAAACAAATGTTTGTATTGCAAACTTTTGTTTTACGTTAATCGATTTATGCCGCCAGTGCAAGACAAACAAATTCATAATCAAGTAGTTATGTGAGGTGCGCCTCACACGACTCTGGGCACAATCCCTGGCTGACAGGCATTGTGGCGTCAGTATCCACTCACATTTAGGCACAAAAAAAGCGCCAACCTGGCGCTTAGAAATTCGCAGTTACGAGGCGCTAGCCTAGCGTTTGTGATGTTTGGTGATCAGGCGATCCAACTGGTTACCGAAGGCCTGTTTCTCACTCTGGCCTATGGCGGCCGGGCCGCCGGTCTGCACGCCGCTGGCGCGCATGGTGTCCATGAAATCGCGCATGTTGAGGATAGACTTAATGTTATGCTCGGTGTACAGCTCGCCCCGGGGATTGAGCGCCAGCGCCCCCTTGTCGATCACCTCTGAGGCCAGGGGGATATCGGCGGTGATCACCAGATCGCCCGCGTCGACTCGCCTCACTATCTCATTGTCGGCCACATCGAACCCAGACGACACTGTCACCAGCTGGATAAAACGCGACGGCGGAATACGCATGGCATGGTTGGCCACTAAGGTCACGGCGATCTCGGCGCGCTCGGCGGCGCGAAACAGTATCTCCTTAATCACACCCGGGCAGGCATCGGCATCAACCCAAATTTTCATCTCTCTTTCCTGTTATATCGACATAGCGTTGAGCATGGAGCGCACTATAACATAGCAAGCGGCTATCGCCCTTCGCAGAATGCACTAATACCAATCGTAATAAATAATTGATCATTCTAGCTTGTTAAAACGCTCGATAACTGTATTAGTATTTTTAATTGTAGAATAACTACTTATCTAAAAATCCTGCTTTGTTCTCAAGCGTTTTTCCTGCGCTATTTCTGATCACATGTTTACTGTGATTGGTATAACCTGGCATTAACACCCCTTGCAGGGAATATGGTAATTTAGCCAAGATATTGATAATTAGGACATAGGGCACAGATTATGACCACATCGGCCCCCAGGGAAGCCATATTTACCCCAGACTGCCTCGACTTTCTCGCCAAGCTGGCCAGCAATAACGAGCGCGACTGGTTCAAGAGCCACCAAAACGAGTATGAGGCCAAGGTACGCACCCCGGCGCTCAACTTTATCAGTGCCATGGCGCCCCATATCGCCCAGCTCTCGCCGCGCCTCACGGCCGTGCCCAAGAAGGTGGGTGGCAGCCTGATGCGCCCCCAACGCGATGCCCGCTTTAGCAAGGACAAGACACCATATAAGATCAACGTCGGCATACAGTTTCGCCACTTCCAGGGCAAAGATGTGCACGCCCCCGGCCTTTACCTGCATATCGCCAACGATGGCAGCTTCCTCGGCGCCGGCATCTGGCATCCGGACAGCAAGGCCTTAAACCAGATCCGCAGCTGCATCGACGACAACCCCAACGCCTACAAACAGGCGCTCAAGCAGCTTAGCGACGCTGGATTTAACATGGAGGGTGACAGCCTGCAGCGCCCGCCCAAGGGCTTTGACAAGCATCATCCCATGCTAGATGAGCTCAAGCGCAAAGACTTTATTGCCATCAAACCACTCGACACCCGGCAGCTGTTTACCGAAGATTTCGATACCTGGTGCGCCAAGCAGTTTAGCCAGGTCAACAAACTCATGGGCTACCTCTGTTTCGCCCTGGACCTAGATTATTAAAAAGGATTTTTGATGTTTAATCGTAAAGCCAACAAGACTTTCGGCCCACGACTAAGCGGACTCGGCCGTCTGAAATTTATCGCACCGCTCCTGGTCGTGCTGCCGCTGGCCACTGGCCTAACGGGCTGCACCAACCCTAACACCCCGGCGGGTGAAGAGGGCTATGTGTTTGAGAAGCCTCGCATCTTCGGCGCCGGCGGCTATCGCGGCACCCTCATAGGCCCCAGCAACTATGGTGTCTCCCTGTGGCGCAACGAGGTGATCAACATCGACATGCGCCCCAACACCTACACGGAAAACTTCAAGATCCTCGCCAAGGACGATCTCAACATCAGCTTTAACTTCCATGCGGTGATCGCCATCAAGTCCGGCACGGTGCAGCAGGTAGTAGAGCAATATGGCGCCGAAAACTGGTATGTGCGTTTCGTGCGCGAGACCTTTCGCACCTATGTGCGTGACGAGGTGCAGCGTTATGACAGTGTGGCGCTGAAAGAAAACCGCTCGGAGATCGCCCAGGCGGTGTCAATCAAGCTCAAAGACTACCTCAAGACCTCGCCCTTTCAGCTTAACAACGTGATTGTGGGTAACATCAACTACCCCGACATAGTCGCCATCGCGGTCGAGAAGAAGCTGGCCGCCCAGCAGCTGTTGTCGGAGAAGGAGACCCAGAAGGAGATCGCCCAGAAGGACGCCGAGATCCGCATCGAAGAGGCCAAGGGTATCGCCCAGGCGCAGAAGATCATCAACGAGACCCTGACCCCCAACTATCTGCAGCACGAGGCGATTAACGCCCAGCTCAAAATGGCCGACTCGCCCAATCACACCACCGTCTATATTCCGGTGGGCACCAATGGTATCCCGCTGATTAAAGGCGCCAAATAAGCTTCTCGTTTATTTAGGGCCCCAGCCCGTCGAGATAGCCCGTCAACACTCGGCGGGCTTGCTCGATGAGCGCGTACTGCTTCGCCTTACCCAGCACCCGAATGCCTTGCAGCTGCATCACCAGGAAGCTGGCCACCTCCTGGGGGTTCACCTCACTGTTCACACGCCCAAGGCGCAGCTGATCTGTAAGCACCCGCGCGAAGGCCTCATGCAGACCATCGAACAACTCGCCACAAAGCTGCTGCACCACCTCATCGCTGAGGTACTTCTCCAGCACCGCATTCTGCATAAAGCAGCCATAGGGCTGCTCGGCCTGCAGGGCCACAAAGGCCTGGATATAGTCGATAATCGACTGAAAATCGGCATCATCGGCCAGCAAGGGAGTGATTCTTGGCTGGGCGTAATGCGCCAGATAATAGCCCAGGGCCTCACGGTACAGACTCAACTTATCACCGAAGCTGTTATACAGGCTGAAACGGTTAATCTTAAGGTGCGCCACCAGATCCGCCACCGAGGTGTCGGCATAGCCCTTCTGCCAAAACAGCTCCATGGCTGCTATCAGCTTGTCTTGTCTATCGAAATTACAACTTCTCGCCATAGATGATTTTGCTCTGAATTAGTCACATACGTTCATAACAAGTTTCTTGACCGAACGTTTAGAAATGAATTAGATTCTATTCTAAACGAGCGTTCAGTTAAAGCCAAACGGCCTGACCGAACTCAAGTAAATATCGACAAGATAGACATCGACAGAATAAACAAAGACAAGAGTCAGAGAGGGATAGATGAAACTCTACGAATTAGCCATGACCCCCAGCGCCCGACGCGTCAATATCTTCCTAAAGGAACTCGGCATCAACGAGCAAGCCCTTGGCCTCGAGCGTGAGAGTCTCAACCTGCGCGCCGGCGACAACCTGAGCGACCAGTTCAAGGCCATCAGCGTCAACGGCCGCATCCCTGTGCTGGCACTCGACGACGGCCAGACCCTGTGTGAGTCTGTGGCCATCTGCCGCTACTTCGACGAAATCACTGCGCCAGAACACTCGCTGTTTGGCGACACGCCGCTAGAGAAGGCCCAGGTTGAGATGTGGCAGCGGATCTGCGAGCTTCAGGGCCTATTCGTCGCCTTCCAGGCCTTTAGAAACATCACTAAGGTGTATGAAAACAGAGAGCGCTGCGTCGAGGCCTGGGGAGAAGAGTCCCGCCAGAGAGTGATAGAGTTTCTGCCGACGCTAGAGACGCAGCTTAGCCAGCAGCCCTTTGTCGCCGGACAGAAGTTTTCCATCGCCGACATCACCGCCTACGTGATGATGAGCTTCATCAAGCACCTGGAGATCACCCCAAGCGACGACCAGCCCAACCTCACCGCCTGGCTCAACAAGGTGGAACAACGCCCCGCCATCATCGCCGTCAACGGCTAAATTTGAGATAGAACAAACTATGGTGGCGAGCTTAAATGCTGAAGCTCGCCCTAATCATACGGTACAGTGGCTGCAATTTACGAAAGCATCCACCTTTGATCAACTCACCGAAGAGGTAAAGACTTTTATAGCATGCTCAATAGACGCTGACATGCTGCTATCACTGAGGATATCTTCACATGAAAAGTTACTGCTAAGTAATGGCAGCGTAATGCAGGCCTCCTCTACAATTTTACCTGACATAGTGCGGATTATTTCATGTAGTGATTCGAGTGCATGAAAGGCTCGTGGTGATGTATTAAATATTGCGACAGGCATACAAACAAACTCTTCTCCGCTGACCAACCAATCTAGGGAAACTGCGAACAAGTCCTGCAATTTAGGTATAGAGCGAGGTTTTGAGCGGCCCCCCTGATTTTTGAACGCTAACTGTTCAATTTTGGCCAATATACTGCCGTTTTACGCCGAATTTCGACCTAATTCCGCGCTATTCCCGGATTTCAGACAGATCTTGGCTGTCGTCGTAACATCTGGTCTACTTTATACAGGTTCGCCAAGGTGAATAGCATGGCTAACTGTGAGTCATTTTTCGTCAGCCCTTTATAGCGTGCTTTGATAAAGCCGAACTGACATTTGATGATCCGAAACGGGTGTTCTAC
>NZ_JAKEVJ010000059.1:0-38481 GCF_022398425.1 Shewanella sp. Isolate7
TCTTGATGTCAGACTCACTGAACAGTTCTCGTTAGTCGAGAAACTCAGGAAGAGCCATAGCGTAAAGCGGATTTGTTCAGTATTTAGTATTCACCGCAGCAGTTACAAGTATTGGCGAAGCAGASCTATCACCATTGATTCGAAGCAGATAAAGTTGCACAGCATGGTGCGGGAGGCTTATGAAGCCAGCAATGGGTCAGCGGGTGCCAGAACCCTGGCTGATATGGTGACGACTGCTGGCGTGAGATTGACGCGCTATCGTGCCACAAGGCTGATRAAGAAGCTGGGGCTAGTGAGCTGCCAGGTGCCGCAACATCGCTACAAAAAGGCAGACAAGGAGCATGTCGCCATCCCTAATCTCCTTGACCGCCAGTTTGCTGTGACGGCTCCCAATCAAGTGTGGTGTGGCGATGTGACCTATGTGTGGACAGGAAAACGATGGGCTTACCTTGCCGTTGTTCTGGACTTGTTTGCACGAAAACCGGTGGGGTGGGCGATGTCATTTTCGCCCGATAGTGCGCTAACAAGCAAGGCACTAACCATGGCCTTTGAGGCGCGAGGAAGGCCSAAAGACCTAATGTTCCATAGTGACCAAGGAAGCCACTATACCAGCCGCCGCTTCCGCCAACAGCTCTGGCGCTATCATATTAAGCAGAGCATGAGTCGACGAGGAAACTGCTGGGACAACAGCCCGATGGAGCGCTTCTTTAGAAGCTTAAAAACAGAATGGATACCGATRACCGGCTATCGGGATATCGGTGAGGCTAAGAGTGAAATTTCGCGATATGTGACGGGGTATTACAGTCAGCTGAGACCACATCAATATAACGGTGGGCTGACACCCAATGAGTCAGAGCGAAGATACTGGCTTGAATACAAAACCGTGGCCAATTTTAGTTGACCACTACAGAGGGTTTGACAGCATATAGTCAAACTTCTCGGTGCGAAGTTGGTCATTAGATAGGGTATTACCTAGTTTAATGTTATCGACCTTTTGCCCTTTGATAAGCATATCCGCTTTACAGATTGCGTATGACTCTGGGTTTAGTTCCTGACCAAAAGCAGAAAGAGAGGCTTTGTCGTTAAGGTTATGAACGTATTCCATACCTGACGACAAGAAACCACCCGTACCAGCTGTAGGATCGTAAATAGAACGAACCAAGCCAGAACTGGTTAATTCTTCTTCATTGGCGAATAGTAGTGATGTTGTTAGTTCAACAATGTCCCTTGGTGTGAAGTGCTCACCTGCCGTTTCATTAGAGCTTTCTGCAAAGCGTCTGATCAGTTCTTCAAACACCAAGCCCATACCGTAGTTGCTAATAGTATTAGGGTAAAGATCTGTAGTTGCAAAGCGTTTCGCTACTTTGTAAAGCAGATCCGCTTCTTCTAGTTTGTCGATAGTGTTGAAGAAATCGAAGTGCTCAAAAATCTCACGAGCATTAGGGCTGAACGACTGAATGTAGCTCTCTAGGTTACTCGCCACACCTGTTTCACCAAGGCGGTTTAAATCCATTTTTGACGTGTTGTAAAAGCTTAACTGAGCTGTGTGCGTCAGTAGCTTATCTTGTGCCTCAATTGGCATTGCTTTTACAGCTTCGTATTTTGTGAGAACGTCTGGTTTTGTTGCTTCAAGCACACACTCTAAGCGTCTTAGTAGAGTGAAAGGGAGAATGATACGTCCGTATTGAGATTGCTTGAAATCACCACGTAGAAGGTCAGCCACCGACCATAAAAACGCTGCTGTTGAAGAGAAATTGTTATCGGCCATCGTATTCAGTACATGTCGTTAGAAAATTCTAACGATACTACAGTATGTACTTGATAAACGCAGTAAAACTAAGCAGTAAATTTAATAAAAATGTCAAAAAATTTGAGTGAACACAAATAGATCGCAACGCAGTCAGTGTTGCTTGGCTTACTGCCTAATCATTAAAGCTGGAGGCCAAATGAACTTGAAAGTGAAAGTTGTGCAATGAACCAGAAATGGCGGCAATAGTGAATTTGCCCCTAAAATGCCCCAAAGAAAAAACGGGAATCAGTAAGTGACTGATTCCCGTTCTATTAAGTTGGCGGAGCGGACGGGACTCGAACCCGCGACTCCGATGCGACAGGCCACCATTCTCTCAAAAGAGGTTTAGATACAAGCGGTACAAGTGACAGAAACCACACGAACCCTGCGACGGGCACAACTCGTCCTAAATATGGTTCGTACTATAAAAAACATACAAAAAAGCCCCGTCATTGCTGACGAGGCTTCAATGTAGTTGGCGGAGCGGACGGGACTCGAACCCGCGACCCCCGGCGTGACAGGCCGGTATTCTAACCAACTGAACTACCGCTCCTAAACTCGGATAAAACGCCTTGGCATTTCATCAAAATTAGGTACTTGATTGGCGGAGCGGACGGGACTCGAACCCGCGACCCCCGGCGTGACAGGCCGGTATTCTAACCAACTGAACTACCGCTCCACATCAAGTTGCGATGGATAATACTTAGGCCACCTAGTCCCGTCAATAACTTTTTTCCTGAAACAAACTAATCAGTTAAAAATTCGCCAACCAAGCGAGGGCATTCAACGAGAAAGGCTAGCTTTTATCCGCTTCGGTGGCTTTTGCTCGCCCTCTTCCGGCATGGTCAAATCGATCTCATCCAGAGTCGGTCCCATCTCCTTGGCCCGCTCCTCCTCTAGACGTGCGGCGGTTACCGCCAGTGCCTGCTTAAGGTTCTGCCGCTTACGCCATACTAGGAGTGCCAGCGTCCCTAAGATCAGCAGTGTTAGATTAATTGTGATTATCCAGAACATGGCATCATCTTTCGCCTTGGCCTCGGCGATGGCCGCCTTTTTGGCCGCAATGGCCGCCAGCTCTTCGGCCGTCGGTGGCGGCTCGGGCGGCGGCACCAGGTTAAAGAACTTTTCAGGCAGGGTCAGCAATACTTCGCGCCCAGAGACTGAGGTCGCCGCGGCAATGCCTTTAATGCGATAACTGCCAAACTCAGACACCTGTGGCAGGGTCAGCTGCATTCTTTTATCCGTAACCTTCTGCACCGGCAGCGTCAACTGCAGACCGGCAGGGCCGACTAACTCAAACTCGAAATGGGTGTTGGCCAGCTGTAGTTGCTCATCATCGACATTGACCTCCACCTGCCAGCGACCTTTTAATGGATCTGCCGGGGCGATGACAGATAGGGAAACTGGCATGGGCAGCAGTACGATATCGCCGCCAGCCTCGCGACTGAAGGTGCTGTTTTTTGCGCTGACCAAGAAACGATAATGACCCCAGGGTTGGTTGAGGTTGATATCGGCAGTAAAGATGCCATCGTCCGGCGCGCCGTCTAAGCCCTCACCATTGTCCTTATAGCTGCCGACAATCAGGGTACCGGCGGCAAAGTTCTCGTCTCCGGGTCTGTGCTCACTGATAAATTTCGCCGTCCAATCCACCAGGTAATCCAACCCCGGCATACGCATGCGCTGCTCGTCACCCAACAACTTAGCGGTGATCTTGATGCGCTCGCCCTGATAGAGAGGCTGTGGCATGGGGTCGACCTCTATGCCCAGTTTGGACACCTTATCGATCTTAGAGCCCTTGGCGACTTTACCCAGCAGTTGCCAAGGCCCCGGCATGGGGGATTTGATGGTGATGATGTCGCCGCTAAGGCCGTCGACCCACTGCACCGACTCGGGATGACGGGAGACATACCATTTGCTACCGTCGGGCTGCACTATGATCACAGGCGCGCTGCCATACTCCCGTTGCACAAACAGGGTCAGTTCATCGACCATATGATCGATTCTGAAACGATTTTTAAGCTCGCTCGCCTGGGAAGAAGGCACCACCTGGGCGGTGGCGTTCAAACAGAGCAGCATTAATCCTGAGGTAAGAATCGCGCGCAGCAGCCAATTTTTCATAAAATGACGTTTATCCTCGCCAAATACATTGTCCTGATTTTTCGACCAAATCTAATCTTTGCTCATGCATATTCAGTTCATCGGCCGTTGCGCCGATCACTTTAAGGTTTGCGCGATTTTGAGCGAGACGTATGATGCCGCCACTCTCCTGCCCCGGCTTTTCATTTGAAAGTTCAAACTTGGTTTGTCCCCCGGTCATGATGAGGTAAACATCGGCCAAAATCTCGGCATCCAACAAAGCCCCGTGGAGTTCACGGCGCGAGTTATCTATGCCGTAACGCTTACACAGGGCGTCGAGGTTGTTCTTCTGACCGGGGTGGAGAAACTTGGCGATCTCCAGGGAATCCAACACCTGACAGATATCTGTCGTCTTGGGCCCCTTAGGCGTAAGCAGCGAAAACTCATGATCCATGAAGCTCACGTCGAAGTTCGCGTTGTGCGCCACTATCTCGGCGCCGTCGATAAATTCGAGGAAGGCGGGGGCGACCTGAGCAAAGGTCGGCTTATCGGCCACAAACTCGTTGGTGATGCCGTGGACGGTGATCGCCTCTTCGTCGATCGCCTGCATCGGATTGATATATTCGTGAAAATGGCGGCCAGTCAGCTTACGGTTAATCACTTCGACACAGCCTATCTCGATAATACGATGGCCAAAATAGACGGCACCAGCCCCCTGGTTCATACCCGTGGTTTCGGTATCGAGAATCACTTGGCGCTTAGCATTGGAGATAATATTCATATAATTACACGCTTTTACAAAAAAATATTGGGTATAATGCAGTCCGAATTCGCTATGGTAGCAACTTGATGCACGGACTGAAACAACTCTTAATCTTTACCGATGGTTCTTGCCTGGGCAATCCTGGCCCCGGCGGCTATGGGGTCGTGATGAAATATAGGGCCCATGTGAAAGAACTCAGCGGTGGCTTTGCCCTGACCACCAATAATCGCATGGAACTTCTGGCTCCCATCATGGCGCTTGAGGCCCTTAAGGAGCCCTGTGAGATCATTCTCACCAGCGACAGCCAATATATGCGGCAGGGGATCACTCAATGGATCCATGGCTGGAAGAAGCGCGGCTGGCTCACCGCCGCCAAAGAACCAGTAAAAAACGTCGACCTCTGGCAGCGCCTCGATGCCGCCACTAACCAACACAAGATAGACTGGCGCTGGGTGAAGGGTCACGCGGGCCATATCGAAAATGAGCGCTGCGATACCCTGGCGCGAGAGGCCGCCGAGGCCAGTCCGAGCGCGGTCGATACCGGCTATCAACCCAAGGACTAACAGTTAACGGCTAATTGCTTAAGCCTGATTGCTTAGACCTGATTACTTAGACCTAACTACTTAGACCTAAACTGCTTGACCCGCCCCGCCGTCGGCGCGGTCGACCACTTAGGCTGACGCACCTTCTGCCTATCCATGATAGGCGTCAAGGGCGAATCGAGTTTACGGGCCACCAAGATATAGACGCTGCCACTACCAGGCAGCCAGGCCTGCAGCGCATGCTGCCAGATAGAATCGCCGCGGATCTCACTCAGCAGATGATGGTAGACCAGACGCTCATCGCCCACCACCTGATAACCCAACAGCCCCAGCCAGTCCTTCACCCTTGCAGGGGTGAAGAAACGGCCGCTCCAGGGTAATTTTTCCTGGCGGCTGGGCAACATCTTGCCTAAGAAAGCGGGGCTCAACGGATTAAAGCCTATGATAAACAGGTAGCCCCCCGAGATAAGCACCCGGTCGGCTTCCCGTAGCACGCTATAGGGATTGGCCTCGAAATCGAGCAACATGGAACAGACCACGGCGTCGATCACCCCATTTTGAATCGGCAGACGAGAATACTCCCCCTGCAGGCAGCACAGGGCAGACTCACACAGGGAAAACTCCCGGCCGATAGGCAGATTGGGCTTCTCTAAGGCATGGCTGAGGGGCCCCATGCAGAGCATATGATAGCCAAACACCTTGGGCCACCAGGGCATCAACTTATCCTCTATGGCCTCTTGCAGCCACAAGCCGTTGGGCAACTCCTGCCAAGTCTGGGGTTTTGTCACATTAAAGGACACTGGCCACTCCGCAACTCACTTTTCCGGTTTCCCTAATGATTTGACTATTTTAGTATTAAATCCCTAAAGCGCTATACACGCAATAGCTTTGCTCAGTAAACTAAATCCGTGTCACCCAATCCCAGTAAGAGACGAGTATGCATACTGTTACCCCTATCCCCGCCTTCAACGATAACTATATCTGGCTCATTCATGCAAAAGAGAACCGAGGCTATTATGTGGTCGATCCCGGTGATGCCAGTCCTGTATTAGACTATCTCCAGCAGCATCAAATTGTGCTAGATGGCATCTTAATTACCCACCACCACAGCGATCACACAGGTGGCATCGCTGAGCTTCAGGCGCAGCACGACCATAAGCTCACCGTATACGGGCCAGATAACGAAAATATCAAGGGGATCAACCATCCTATCTCGGGTCAGACACGAGTGGTTAAACCCGAAAAACTCGACAGTGAGGCCAAGATTTTTCACCTTCCCGGCCACACCCTGGGGCATATCGCCTACCTGATTGACGATCATCTCTTCTGCGGCGACACCCTGTTTAGCGCAGGCTGTGGTCGCCTGTTTGAGGGGACACCCGCCCAGATGCGACAGTCGCTACTGACCTTGGCTCAGCTCGATGATGGCACCCTAGTCTATCCCGCTCACGAATATACCCAAGCCAACCTGGCCTTTGCCTTGACGGTCGAGGATGACAATGAAGCGCTCATAGCCCACGCCGACAAGGTTAAACAGCTTCGAGAACGAAACGAGCCGAGTCTCCCTAGCAGCATAGGTGTAGAGAAACAGATCAACCCCTTCCTTCGCCCCGAGCAACCAAGCATCAAGCAGAACCTGAGTCGTCATTTCGCTCAAGATGTGACAGATAACGACACCAGTTTCACGCTTCTACGTCAATGGAAAGACAACTTCTGATAATTCCTATACAATGGCGCGCTAATTAAGTCCCCGCAGAGCGAGCCTGAGGGTTTTCGCATTCCGAGAGGGACCCAAAATTAAGGAATTATTGTCGATGCGCTTACCCATTGTCCTGGTTGCAGGGGGGCTCTCCCTGCTTGCAGGCTGTCAAAGCTTTACCCAGCCGGAACCGGCCACGCCGACGCCCGCCACGGCGCCCGTGGTCGTCGAGCCTCAAATCACAGCCCCTGTCGAGCCTGAACCGATTCAGATCACCGACGTATGGCAACGCATCCGCCTTGGCCTCAGCCTGCCAGTGCCGGATCAAAAACTGGTTAATCAGTACCGTAACTGGTATCTGAAGCATCCTCAGCACCTAGCCAGGGTATCGGAGCGCGCCGAGCCCTTCATGTATCTTATTGTCGAAGAGATTGAGAAGCGTAACCTGCCTATCGAACTGGCACTGCTGCCGATTGTCGAAAGCGCCTTCGATCCCTTCGCCTACTCCCATGGCGCGGCCTCTGGCCTGTGGCAGTTTACCGCCCCCATGGCCAAACACTTCGGTCTGGAGATGAACTGGTGGTACGACGGTCGCCGCGATGTGCCCGCCGCCACCGTTGCCGCACTGGACATGATGGAGTATCTCTATCAGAAGACCCATAACAACTGGCTGTACGCCATCGCCGCCTATAACACAGGCGAAGGGCGCGTGCTCAATGCGGTCAAACGCAATCAGGGCAAGGGGCTGGCAACCGACTTCTGGGCACTGGATCTGCCGCGGGAGACAGAGCGCTACGTACCTCAGCTGCTGGCGCTTGCCGATGTGATCGCCAACGCCGATGACTACGGGATCTCCCTCTACCCCATCCCGAACCAGCCACAGCTCAAAATTGTTGATGTGGGCAGCCAGATCGATCTGGCCCTGGCCGCCGACATGGCCGGAATGAAGCTCAATGAACTACATTCGCTCAACCCAGGTTTTAATCAGTGGGCCACGGCGCCTGAAGGCCCACATCGTCTGGTGGTGCCGCTGGAGCACGCCGAACTGTTTGAAACCAAGTTGGCCGCCAGCGATAAGGACCAACGCCTCAAGTGGCAACGTTACAAGATAAAGTCCGGCGATAGCCTCGGGCTGATCGCCAAGCGCTTCAATACCACGCCATCGGCCCTTCGCGCGGTGAACGATATCAAGAACAACCGCATCATCGCCGGTAAGCACCTGTTGATACCTGTATCATCCAAGGATCCGGCTAAATATCTGCTATCGGCCGAGCAGCGCCTGCAGAAGCGTCAGTCAGGCGGTAGCGGCTATAAGCTGACTTACAAGGTAAAATCTGGCGATTCTCTCTGGTTGATCGCCAAGCAGCACAAAGTGAGCGTCGCTAAGCTGGCCAAGTGGAATGGCATGGCGCCAAAGGATCCCCTCTCTATCGGACAGAAACTGGTGATCTGGCAAAAAGGTAACGGCAAGTCAGTTACCCGCACGGTGAACTACACGGTGCGTTCGGGCGATTCCCTGGCAAAGATCGCCAGTAAGTTTAATGTCAGCGTAAACCAATTGGTGAAATGGAACAGCCTTTCGACTAAGAAATACCTGCAACCGGGGCAGAAGCTGACCCTGTATGTGGATGTGACCAAGTCTCGGGTTTAATACCAATCGTAATAAATAATTGATCATTCTAGCTTGTTAAAACGTTCGATAACTGTATTAGTATTTTTAATTGTAGAATACTTATCTAAAAATCCTGCTTTGTTCTCAAGCGTTTTTCCTGCGCTATTTCTGATCACATGTTTACTGTGATGGGTATAATAATCCGGTTTTAATCTTACCGATTGATAGATGATCGCCTTTAGGGGCGATGAATGAAAACAAAAAAGCGATGCCTAGGCATCGCTTTTTTATTGTTAGGCCAATCCTATCGTTAAGCCAATCTTTTTGTTGAGTCAATCAATGCTGGCTTGCTACTGACCTTTAGGCTCTGCCGATACAGCCGAGCGTTACAAACCACCTAGCTTCTTAAACAGCTTGTCTTTCAGCTCGTCGGTCGCCTTCTCGGTTTCCTTCTTGAGCTTGGCATCAAACAGGGCTGCCGTATCCAGTGAGAACTTAGGCTCGCCTATGGTACCGCCGATTGCAAATGGAATGTCGACACCATAGAGCACATCTTTCTCCGCACCGCCCTGGCCCTCTAGAGAACCGACAACCGAGGTCTTAAGGGCATAATCGATCGCCTCAGAGAGTAGATTTACATTACCCTTACCCTGCAGGCGGATCAATGGCGATGCCATGTTGAGATCCGGGTTGGTCACTATCCCCTTAGCCATGGTAAAGCTGCCGGTCAGGCTGGTGAAGTCGGTTTTCTTTTCACCGCTGGAGGCAGCATTTAAGTTACCGCCGAGTTTCGCCTTGGCATCGCGCAGCATCTGAGGGATGTTCACCCCGTACAGCGCGCCATCGGCGACCTCGAACTGCCCCTTGGCGTTGAGATTGCGCTTGATGTTGTCGGGGATCAGGCTGAAGCCTGTTCCTGCCACCTCAAAGTTAGTGGTACCAGCCAGCATGTCGACCTTAGCGGCATCGGTTAACAGAGGACGCACCTTGATGCCGGAGATCTTCTTGTTAAAGCGATAGCTGGCAACAGGTTTGCGGCCATCTAACTGAGCACTGGCAAGCAACTTGCCCTGATAGAGATCTGCGCTGAGCTGGCTAACGTCCAATACCCCATTCTTAAGGGTAAGCTTCATCAGCCAGTTTTCTGTCTTGATCTTATCGGCAACCACCGACTTGGCATCGAGATCCAGCTTGAGGTTGACCGCCTTCATGCCGGTAAGATCTGGCTCCTTAGCTGGCGCACTGGCCTTACCTTCAGCCGTCTTATCCTCACCTTTTGCGGCCTCATCTTTTGCCATAAAGGGAGTCACGTCGATATCACCAAAGCTCATGGCAGCCACCACATCGGGCACCTTGCCGCCGTAATTGACCGACAATTTGCCCTGAGCCTTAATCTGCTCGATGTTCAGGCTAGAGAGCACCAACGCCATGGTCTTGGCATTATTATCCAGCTCGAGACCTGTGGTGAGATTAATGTTCATGCGCTTATTGGGAATGGCATCCCCTTCGAGGGTATTTTCAATCTCAAAATCCTTGATGGCTATTTTGGCCAGGCTGGTATCGACCTTAATCTGACCTTTACCTTGGCTACTCACCTTCATATCGGGCTGCGTCATGGAGAACTTGTAACCCAGATCGGCAAATTGCCCCAGAGCGAACTCGCCTAAGGTTAACGACTCTAGGCTCAGCGCCTGAACCTGGCCTGTCGCCTCGTCATAGAGATTGACCTGAGTGTTAGTGATCGCGATGCCGCCGATATTCAGGCTGCTAAGTTGTACGCTCCCCTGGGCAGCGCCTGATGTATCAGCCTTGCCTTCTGCCTTATCGCTGCCTTTCTCGCTACCTGCGGTCAGACCGTCCATGCTGCTGCGGCCATTCTTGTAGCTGTCGAAGTTAAGCGTCAGGCCATCTAAGTTAAGCTGAGCGATCTCAACCTCTTTACTCAAAAGCGGTACCAGTGCTACCTCGGCCACTATGCCATCGACCTTGAGCATGGTGTCATGTTTAAAGCCTTTGGGGTTCGAGAGACTGATATCACCAAGGGTGATGCCTATGCTGGGGAAAAAGGTCCAGCTAAGATCTTGATTGATGAGCAGATCGCGTCCCGTCTGCTTCTTTACCGCCTCGACAATTTGCGGCTTAAAGTCATTGGGATCGAAGATGAACGTGAGATAGGCGATCAGTAATATAAAAAGCGAGGCAAATACGATCGCTAGCCATTTTACAAATTTCATAACAGGTTCCGTCTGGTAAGGGTGAGCAATGACCCATTAGGCCAATTGCGAGAGATCCAACTGCTCTGACGATAGGGCAACGCCATTATCGTCGGCATATAGCATCATACCTGGCTTAATTATAACGCGATCTATCTCTAGCGTAACGTTGACATCGCCAATATCCCGCTTATCCGTCTTGATGGGGTTCGCGCCAAGTGCCTGAATTCCAATGGGCATCTGTGCTAACGCGCCCACGTCACGCACATAGCCATTGATCACTATGCCACTCCAGCCATTGTCCACTGCACTCTGCGCTATCATGTCGCCAAGCAGCGCGCGACGGTTAGAGCCACCGCCATCCACCACCAGCACCCTGCCTTCACCAGGCTGTGCCAGCAGTTGCTTGACCTTAGAGTTGTCTTCAAAACACTTCACCGTAACCACCTCGCCCCAGAAGATACGCTTCTGGCCAAACTGTCGATAATGGGGCGCCAACAGCGACAATTGTGTCTCATATTGGTCAAAGAGATCGGGCAGTAAATCTTGCATTGCAGCCTCCCTGCAGGACAAAGAAAAATTAAGTTACTATAACAAGGCACATATAAAATGAAAATTAGATGAATTTAAATTCAATCGGTTTTAGAATGTGCCTTCGCTAATATAGATTGGCGATTTAATCATCAAGATAATACAACAATATCCTGACTAACAGACCCGTCGATATTAGGGAAGGTGCGAACAAGTCGTCGCACAGCTCTGGCTTTGATAGCAGCGACAGTTCAAGGCATTCAACTGAGGGCATGCCGAGGCCTGCTGAAGTTGAATAACGCCGAAATGGTGTTGCTATCAAAGCCCCGCAGGGCGAGGCTTACAGCGGTATTTGCTGCGTTACAGTTCTTGCGAAGGACTAGGGCCATTCGCTGCAAACTGTGCCTTGCATCTATCCACTTTAAGCACACGCAGAGCAAGCNCACAGCTCTGGCTTTGATAGCAGCGACAGTTCAAGGCATTCAACTGAGGGCATGCCGAGGCCTGCTGAAGTTGAATAACGCCGAAATGGTGTTGCTATCAAAGCCCCGCAGGGCGAGGCTTACAGCGGTATTTGCTGCGTTACAGTTCTTGCGAAGGACTAGGGCCATTCGCTGCAAACTGTGCCTTGCATCTATCCACTTTAAGCACACGCAGAGCAAGCACGGGACTTATTCGCACCTTCCTTAGCCAATATCGGCCAAGCAATAGTGGAAAATAATGACAGATCATATCGATTTACATGATGCAATGGCTGCGCTCGACAAATATGGTTACGAGCAAAAAAATAGCAGCGAACTGAGTCAGGCGCGAACCCATGCGCAGATGGATAAATATCTTAGAACATTAGACTTTAACCTACGCAGACTGCTGATCTTGCAAGAAGTCGTGGGTAATTTGGTTGACGAAGAGCAGGCCAACCTCGCCCGTCAGGAAAACATTCAAACCTATAAGACTAAGGTCATTAACCTGTCCCGCGAATATGGCATCTCCTACGACCGCGTACTGGAGATCATGCAACAAACGTCGACGCAAACTAAATAACCTGCCGCCGGGCAGGTTATTTTTTTACTACAGCTTAAAGGTCGAGATAAGAGACTCGAGATCCGCCGAACCCGATTTTATCTGCTCACTGGTACTGCCAATCTCTTCACTCTTCTGCTGATTCTCCAGCGATATATCGTTAATACGGGTCACATTCATATTCAGTTCGGCGATCACCGCGCTCTGTTCCTCCGTCGCGGTGGCGATCTGAATATTCATGTCTGAGATCTGCCTGATAGAAGACTTGATGGTTTGCAGCGCCTCAACCACCTGACTGGTTTCACCTACCGTCTGCTCCGACTGTGACTTGGCTCTGGCCACCGAGGCGTTGACACTATCTACCGAGGCACGAATCGCCTCAATAATGGCATTGATCTCCTGAGTCGACTCCTGGGTTCTGCTCGCCAGGGTACGCACCTCATCGGCCACCACGGCAAAGCCTCGTCCCGCCTCGCCGGCTCTCGCCGCCTCGATAGCGGCATTTAACGCCAACAGATTAGTTTGTTCGGCGATACCGACAATCACATCCAGGATCTGTCCTATCTTGCCTGAGCTTATCTGCAGCGCCTGCGCCTCATCGGCGGTTACCTCTAGCTCATTAGACAGGCCCTTAATCTTGGCCACGGCGCCATCGACCACGGCCACGGTATTGTCGGCCTCACCATCGGCGCTGCCAGCACTGTCGGCGGCGAGCTGGGCATTAGAGGCCACCTCAGAAGAAGCCATGGACATCTCGTTGATGGCCGTGGCAACGCTTTGAGTCTCCGCCTGCATGTTGGCCGTCACCGCACTGGCCTGGGCTGAAATATCGGCTAAACCTTCGGCCAGCTCTCGGCTGTGGCTCACGGAAGCACTCACCGAATTCACCAGGGCCTGAATTTTGGCCACAAACTCGTTAAAGCTTGCCGCCACCTGTTTGAGTTCGTCGCGGCCAGATTCTTCCAGCCTTAGGGTAAGCTCCCCCTCCCCGCGAGCAATATTTTCAAAGGCGGCGATGGTATCGGCCATGGGCGAAGAGATACTGCGGGAAATAGCCCCTAAGATCAGAATCACAGGCAGCCAGACCGCGACGCAGATCAGCAGATACTTGCCGATAAAGGCCTGCATCTCCTCATCAATATCATCGACATAGATGCCCGTCCCCACGATCCAGCCCCAGGGCGTGAAACGCTTAACCACACTCATCTTAGGGCTCGGCGCGGAGGCGTTGGGTCGATTCCACATATATTCGATTAACGCATAATCGCTATTGGCCGTGCCTGTCACCATCTTCTCAAATAGCCTGACACCATTGGGGTCTTTCATCCCCAAAACATTGGTGCCTACCAGCTTCTTGGCAAAGGCATGCTGTACCATGACCCCTTGTCTGTCGATGGTCCAGAAATATTCGTTCCCCTCATACCTCAGGGCATCCAAGGCCGCGATAGCACTGCGCTGAGCCTCTTCCGTGCTCATGGTGCCAGCTTGTGCCGCATCATAGAACTGGCTGATCACCTTCTCACCCACATCGGACAGCGCCGATAACTTGGCCTGTTTCTCCTTAACCAAGACTTCTTCAATGTTGGCCAGCGCAAACACAAACATGATGCCGGTGGCGACGATGGCCAACAGCAACATGAATAGCAAACGGTGGGCAATTTTAAACTTACGAAGCAGGGCAAATATGGCATTCATGGCGATCACCTTAGGGCAAGTGACAGAAAAATATGACAACTCCTTAAATCTCGCCCATTCAAAACCTTTTGTCAAAGCCGCTAACTACCTAGGGAAGGTGCGAACAAGTCGTCGCACAGCTCTGGCTTTGATAGCAGCGACAGTTCAAGGCATTCAACTGAGGGCATGCCGAGGCCTGCTGAAGTTGAATAACGCCGAAATGGTGTTGCTATCAAAGCCCCGCAGGGCGAGGCTTACTGCGGTATTTGCTGCGTTACAGTTCTTGCGAAGGACTAGGGCCATTCGCTGCAAACTGTGCCTTGCATCTATCCACTTTAAGCACACGCAGAGCAAGCACGNTCGTCGCACAGCTCTGGCTTTGATAGCAGCGACAGTTCAAGGCATTCAACTGAGGGCATGCCGAGGCCTGCTGAAGTTGAATAACGCCGAAATGGTGTTGCTATCAAAGCCCCGCAGGGCGAGGCTTACTGCGGTATTTGCTGCGTTACAGTTCTTGCGAAGGACTAGGGCCATTCGCTGCAAACTGTGCCTTGCATCTATCCACTTTAAGCACACGCAGAGCAAGCACGGGACTTATTCGCACCTTCCCTAGCTCGTCCTCAGTGAAAAGCGCCGCTGCAACTGCTTGAAATTAACTCTGATCAATAACAAACAGATCAAGCCAATCAGATAAAGGCTCGGCTCGATCACCTCAGATTTAACCGACCAATAAAAATGGATCGGTGCCAGTAAAGCCACCAGATAGACCCAGTTATGCAATTGCTGCCAGCGCCGCCCCATGGCTCGTCTGACCTTGGCAAACGAGGTAATCGCCAGCAGCAACAAGATGAGATAGGCCGTGGCGCCCACCATAATATAGGGACGTTTAACGATCTCACTTAGCAGCAGTTGCCAGGCAAACAGCAGGTCGAGGCTCAAGAAAGCCAAGATGTGTAAGCTGGCATAGGCAAACACATACAAGCCCACTAAGCGGCGGGTTTGCATCAAGAGCCCGAGCTTAAAATACTTCGCTACCGGCGAGATAAGTAGCACGGCGATCAGGGAATTGATCGCCCCCATTCCGGTATAGTGAATGATGTACTGCACCGGATCGCCCCCAAGCTGTTCGGTTAGCACTCGCCACACCAACACCCCGAGGGGAACGAGGGCGATAAGATGAAACACTAGCTTGAGCGGCAACAGATGCCTGGCTTGCAATCGAAACAAAGACTTCTCCTCTTTATGGCTCGCTTGTATTCAAATGAATCTAATAGTACTGACGCAGATCCATTCCCTTGTAGAGATGGGCCACCTGCTCGCCATAGCCGTTAAAGGGCAAGGTCGCGATGCGCTGCGCCGAGAAGATCCCGCCCTCACCTATGCGCCGCTCTGTCGCCTGAGACCACCTAGGGTGATCCACCTTAGGATTCACATTGGCATAGAAACCATATTCGTGGGGGGCCAGTTGGTTCCAGCTAGTGGGTGGCTGCTTGTCCATTACGCGGATCCTGACCACAGACTTGATGCTCTTGAAGCCATACTTCCAAGGCACCACCAAGCGGATAGGCGCACCGTTTTGCGGCGGCAGCGTCTTGCCGTAGAGGCCAACGGCCATGAAGGCCAGTTCATTGGTAGCCTCATCCAGTCGCAGCCCTTCCACATAGGGATAATGAATACCGCCTCCCATCAGTCGACTCTTCTGCCCCGGCATCTGGTCGGGGTCGAACAGGGTCTCAAAGGCCACATGGGTCGCACCAGCCTTAATCCCTGCCTTGGCTAGCAGGGCTTTTAACGGAAAACCCACCCAAGGGATCACCATAGACCAGGCCTCGACACAGCGAAGCCGATAGATGCGCTCTTCCAGTGGCAGCAACTTGGTCAAGTCGTCCAGATCCAGTGTGAGCGGCTTGTCTACCATGCCCTCGACCCGCAGTACCCAGGGATCCACCTTGAAGCCTTGGGCATTCTCGACGGGATCTGTCTTGCTGGTACCAAACTCGTAGTAGTTGTTGTGGGTCGTCACCTTCTTTTCAGGCGTTAAGATCTCCTGCTGACCAAAGGCATTGTTGCGACTAAATGCCAGTGGATGGGTCACAAAGGGAGCATGGGGCTCAGATTGACCAAACAGGTCAAACAGTCCCGCCTGCACCTGTCCGGGAATGCTGGCTCCCAGCGCACCTAGACCGAGTGCCTTGACGATATTGCGTCTATCGTTAAATACTGCCTCTGGCGTGACATGTGCACTCTTCTCCTGCCAAGCTTTTCTTCCCGTTCCTATGATGCCCTTCGCCATATCTGCTACCACCTTATATACGTTGCGTTTCAGCCCATGCTTAATTAGATAGTCAAAACCCTTAAAAAATTTCACCTAAATAATATTTAACGAACAAGTGTTCGTCATTTGCCCTATCCCCCCTTGAACCTGCATTGGCCTCATGAGAGGCTTAACGCCAAGCTTATAACGGGTATCGACTATGTTGACACAACTTCCTCTATCTCTCCCACAAATCATCGTCTTAGCCGCGGTGGCCATGTTAGCACTGCTGATCGGTGCCCTACTCAACCAGCGCCTCACCCGCAGCAAATGGCAGAGGGTAAGAGAGGAGCTAGTCCAGGAACACGGCACCGCCATCGCACTGCTGGAAGCATCGCTGGAAGAGAAGCGCAGCGATGTCGCTCAGCTCAACCAGAAGCTTGAACATCAGATTAATCTGCTCGGCATGAGCCAGGCCCAGGCACAGCGCGTCGACGATCTCGAGCTACAACTCCAGCAGAGCCAGCGCAAACAGATGGAGACCCAACTGGCCCTGTCCAAGTCCAACGCCATTCAGCAGACGCTGACGGTCAAGTTTGAGACCGAGCAACAGGCACTGGAAGACAAGATTAAACATCTGCACGAATCAGAGTCGCGCCTGACCCAACAATTCGAAAATCTCGCCAACAAAATTTTTGATGCTAAGGCGCAGCGTTTACAACATGAGAGCGAACAACAGCTCTCTAACGTGCTTTCTCCCTTTAAACAACAGCTTGAAGGTTTTAGAAAGCAGGTACAGGAATCTTATACTGTCGAGCAGAATGAGCGCAGCGCCCTTAAGCATCAACTGGAGTCACTCAAGGCGTTAAACCTACAAATGAGTCAGGACGCTATCAACCTCACCAAGGCGCTCAAGGGCGATAACAAGCAGCAAGGTAACTGGGGCGAAGTAATTCTCGAACGCGTGCTACAAGAGAGCGGCCTGAGAGAGGGCCACGAGTATGAGACCCAGCAAGATCTCAAACACGACAATGGTAAACGCTTCAAGCCAGATGTGATCATTCATCTGCCGGAAAACAAAGATGTGGTGATAGACGCCAAGATGTCCCTGGTGGCCTACGAGCGTTACTTCAACAGCGATGATGACAGCGTCAAGGCGGCCGCCATCAAGGAGCACTGCCTATCGATCCGCAATCACATCAAGGGCCTCAGTCAAAAGGATTATCAGGCGCTTCACGGCTTAACAAGCCTGGATTATGTGCTAATGTTTATTCCATTGGAGCCCGCGTTCCTGTTGGCGCTCGAGCATGAACCTAGCCTGATCAACTATGCGCTGGAAAACAACATCATGCTGGTGAGCCCGACTAACTTGCTGGTGGCACTGCGAACCATCAACAACATCTGGCGCTATGAATATCAAAACCAAAACGCCCAGCTCATCGCCAAGCAGGCGGGCAAGATTTACGACAAGCTATGTGGTTACCTCGAGGACATGGAGAAGATAGGTCGCGCGGTTGAATCTCTGGACAGACACTATCAGGCGGCCATGGGTAAGCTAAGCACAGGTAAAGGGAACTTGATCCGCCAGGCCCATCAGATGCAACAGATGGGTGTCACGACCAATAAGCAGCTTGATAGTCAGTTACTCGATCAGGCGCTCAGCGAGCATATGGAGCATGACATAAAACTGAATTGATCAACCGTTACACTCCAGCAAATACAAATGCGTCACAGAGCGAATCGAGCAAAGCAGTAGACAAGGATAGGAAGACAATGCCACAGCGGTTAGGCACACTTTTTCAGGCTAAACGTTATCTCCTCATAGGCTTAGGTGCGCTCATCCCCATGACGCTGTCGGCGGCTAGCCTAACCCAGAACCAGCAGCGCTACCTTGACGCCAGAGAGGCGCTGGATGATGGCAAACTGGAACGCTATCAGGCCCTAAGAACCCAACTCAATGGCTACCCGCTCACCCCCTATCTCGACTACCACGCGGAAATAGATAACATACTCGCTGCGCCAGGTAAGGAGGCGCGTAAGACGATGACGCGATTCGATGGCACACCGCTCTATAACAGTGCCCGCCACCGCTATCTTGAAAGCGCTGGTAAAACAAAGCGTTGGCAAGACTTTCTCACCATCAGCCCACAAGAGCCCCGCAGCATCAGCCTGCAATGCTATTACTACCGTGCCCAGCTAAGGCAAGGCGACAAGGCCAAGGCCTTCGATGGCGCCAAGAAGCTCTGGCTTCACGGACATTCGCGCCCCAAGGAGTGCGATCCTCTGTTTACCGCCTGGGAGAAAGCCGGACACCGCAGTCAATCGCTGCTCTGGTCGCGCATGCTAATGGCTTTCAACGGCAGCGAATATAGTCTGCTCAAATATCTGGCCAGTAAGGTGACGGCTCATCAGAAAGAGGCCAAGCAGCTCCTTGCCGTCTATCAAGACCCCCGCACCCTGAGACACACCAAACGCTTTAAGGTGAAGGCCGCCATCTATGGCGATATCGTCGATGCGGGTCTCAGGCGCCTAGCCCGAAAAGATCTCATCAAGGCGGTCAGCCTGTTTCAAAAATATGAGAAGGCCCACAGATTCAGCGACTATCAAGCACAAAAACTGTCGCGCTACCTGATGAAGCGCGCCTTGATTGCCCAGGAGACAGAGCTCAAAGCCTTCGTCGATAGCCGCCTGCCTAAGACAGACAGCGACGATCTTAAGGCGCTACGCCTGCGCTGGGCGATAAGAGAGGCCGACAATAACAGCCTCGACAAATATCTGCCGCTATTAAGTGAATCCAAACGCCAGAAAGCCCGCTGGCAATATTGGATAGCGAGGCGCCAGACGGAGACAGGTACTAAGGTGGCCGATACCGCCCTTCCCGCCCTGAGTAAACAGCGAAACTTCTATGGTTTTACCGCCGCCGATCTGGTTTCGACCACCATCAACTTGGCACAGATCGACACACAGCTCGACGACAAGCTCACGCCCCTGCTTGCGCAGGATCCCGGGCTTTCCCGGATTGAGGAGCTGCTGGCACTGGATAAAAAAATTGATGCCCGCGCCGAATGGGTATTGCTACTTGGGCGCCACCCGCAGCAGAAGCAGGCGCAGTATGCCCTGCTGGCGAGCCGCAACCAGTGGCACGACCTAACAGTACAGGCCAGCATACAGGGGCAGCTGTGGAACGACATGACGCTGCGCTTTCCCTATGCCGCCGACGAGGCCTTCAAGGCCGCCAGCAAAAATGCCAGGGTCGATATTGATGAGATCCGCGCCATCGCCCGCAGAGAATCTGCCTTTTATCCCTACGCCACCTCAGGTGTGGGTGCCCGCGGCCTGATGCAGTTGATGCCTGCCACGGCAAAAGAGACGGCGCGCAAACATGGCATCAAGTACCGCGGCAGCAAGAGCCTTTATGATGTCTCGCTCAATACCGGCCTTGGCAGCCGTTACTATAAGTCGCTGCTCGACAGATTCGATGGTAACCGAGTGCTGGCCACCGCCGCCTATAATGCCGGGCCTCACAGGGTCACGCGCTGGCTAGAACGCAGCCAGGGCAAGCTGGATGTCTTTGCCTTTATCGAGTCGATCCCCTTTACCGAGACTCGCGAGTATGTGCAGGCGGTGCTGAGTTATCGCGCCATCTACCAGGCGAGACAACAAAAGCCCGTCGCCCTCTTCTCCGCCCAGGAGTTGGCCTTTAAATATTAGGGCTCCTGTTAGCCGCTTTATCAAACGATTGCCCTGTCAAGAGGATGGCGCCGGCATCGGGCATACAACCAGCCTCGCCAATCGTGGTGAGCTTTGCGGCCATGTCAAAAATCTGGCAAATATGGCCTTGAAATTTCACTCGATAATTCGACTAAAAAAGCTCGCCAATCATAGACTTCTGCCTCATAGTTAAAGTTCATCATCAGGATTTATTTTGACTACCGAGTGCTCGCAATAAGGAGTTCCATGTCTCATTTAAGCATCACGGCGATCTTAAACCAGCTGCAACGTGTGTTGCTGGGCAAGCCCCATCAGATCAAGCTGGCCCTTACCTGTATCCTCGCCAAGGGACACCTGCTGATCGAAGATCTGCCGGGCATGGGCAAGACCAGCCTCTCTCAGGGGATGGCACAGAGCCTGGGGCTGAGCCATCAACGCATCCAATTTACCAGCGACATGCTGCCGGCGGATATTCTCGGCGTCTCCATCTTCGATAAGGAACAATCCCAATTTGTGTTCCATCCTGGCCCCATCTTTAAACAGATGATCCTGGCCGATGAGATCAACCGTGCCAGCCCCAAGACCCAGAGCGCGCTGCTGGAAGCCATGGCAGAGCAGCAGATCTCGGTCGATGGCGTGACCCATGCCCTGCCGAGTCCCTTCTTCGTCATCGCCACCCAGAACCCCAGCGAACAGTCGGGTACCTTTCCCCTGCCGGAATCCCAGCTCGACCGTTTCATGATGCGGATCTCCATCGGCTATCCTGACGAGACCGCCGAGATGGCCATGCTAAAGGGAGAAGATATCTCGCCCCAGTTACAGCACCTGCCCGCCTGTATCGATCCCCTCACCCTCATTGAGCTGCAATCTCAGGTGAGTAAGGTCAAGGCCTCCGAGGCGCTGCTCAACTATATCCTGGCGCTGGTGAAGGGCTCACGCCAGCTCAACGAAGGTTACGGGCTATCCCCCAGGGCAAGCAAGGCGCTACTCAGTGCCGCCAAGGCCTGGGCCTTCATTCAGGGACGTAATTATCTGGTTCCCGACGATGTACAGGCGGTATTTGCCGCCGTGGCCGAGCACAGGTTAAGGCATACCAGCCAACAGCAGGGCGAGGCCCTCTCTCAGCGTCTGCTCGCGAGCACCAACCCCATCTTATAAGTCCATATGATATAAGCCATGGCGAATACTAAGGGAAAGCAAAACCGACTCAGCCAATGGTGGCAGGCCTGGATCGCCAGACGCCTGCCCGCCAGCAATAAGGTGACCCTAGCCCACCGAAGCATCTTTATCCTGCCCACGGGTTTTGGCCTCTTCTGGCTGCTGTTCGTGGTCTTGCTGTTTCTCTTTGGCACCAACTACCAGAACAATTTGGTGATCGGACTCTCTATCTTACTGCTTAGCCTCTTCAACACCTGCATCATCTACAGCTATCGCAACCTGGCTGGCATGACACTCGAGGCCAAGACAGGACCCGAAGCCTACGCGGGCGAGACCCTGCTCTATGGCGTCATCCTCCATGCCAAACAGGTGCAACATCAGGTGGAGCTTAGCTATGAAAAACAGCGAGTACAGACCCTAAACCGAATCGACGATAAGCCCCAGGAGGCCCTGCTCCCCCTGAGTAACAGCCGACGAGGATGGGTAGCGCCCGGCCGCCTCAGGGTAGAGAGCCGCTATCCGCTGGGACTGTGCCGCGCCTGGTCCCATCTGGATCTCGCCAACGCTCAGATAGCGTTTGCACAGCCTAAACCGGGCCAGTATGAACTCAGCGCCGAACAGCAAGGCGATGATCATCAAACAAAAGAGAGGGGCAAGCGCGTCGTCGGCGTCGAGGAGTTTCACGGCCTCAAACCCTTCGTCACCGGTGAGTCGCTCAATCAGATCGCCTGGAAGCAGCTGGCACAGGGACGCGGCATGCTCACCAAAGAGTTTGAGCAGCCCCAGAGCGCTCCCCAATGGTTGACCTTAGACACTAATGCGCCTTTAGAGGAGCAAGTGAGCCTGCTGACTTGGGCGGCAGATAGGCTCTCGGCCAAGGGACAGAACTTTGGCCTAAAGCTGCCGGGCAAGACACTGATGCCTGGCAGCGGCGAGCAACATAGACACTTGGTACTCAGCACCCTCGCCGTCTATCCTGACCATCTGGAGGCCAGCCATGGCCGATAGCAAGAGTGAGAATATAGGCCGTCAGAGCCTGCTCTGGTTGCTGCTGGCCAACCTCAGCGTATTGGCCCCCCTGTACGATAAGATGACGCCCTGGAGCATGGCTATTTGCGCCATCTGCCTGTTGTGGCGGGTGGGGATCTTTGTCGGTAAGGTGGCAAAGCCCCCCAGGTACCTAGTGACCACACTGGCGATCGCCTCCGCCGTCACTCTGGCCTTAGTCACGGCGCAGATAGGCCTGTTAAACGGCTTGATCAACCTGCTGATCTTGGGTTACGCCCTCAAATATATCGAGATGCGCGACAGGCGTGACGTCCGCGCCGTGGTGCTGGTGGGCTTTTTCCTGATTGCCGTTACCCTCATCGAGAGACAGAGCCTCTGGTTCACCCTGCAATTAACTCTGGTGGCCACCATCAACATCTGTGTATTGGTCAGCCTCTATCTAAACGCCAGTTCGATTCGGCGGACCGCCAAGCTAGGGGCCAAGCTCATGGTGCAGAGCCTGCCTCTGGCCATCGTCCTGTTTATGGTGCTGCCCAGATTGCCACCGCTCTGGCTGGTGCCCAACCCCAAAAATGCCACCACGGGACTGAGCGACGAACTCGCCTTTGGCGATATCGGCAAGCTGACCCGCTCAAGCGCCCTGGCCTATCGCGTCACCTTCGACATTCGCCGCCCCGCCAACAGTCAGCTCTATTGGCGCACCCTGGTACTGGATCACTACGACGGCAAAACCTGGACCCAAGATCCGCAGATTAAGACGCTACAACGACAACGAGTCATGACCAATGCTCGCCCCAATCCCGAAGGTGCGCCGATAAACTACGAGGTGATCGCCGAGCCGAGTTACCAAAACTGGCTGTTTGGTCTGGATCTCGCCTACACCAATACCCGAGATATTCTTGAGCTACCCGATGGCCGTCTGTATGTCAAGGCCCCCCTGAGTCAGAAATATCAATATCGGGTCAGCTCCTATCCTGAGGCGAAACTCGATCGCCGACTCTCGCCTGAACTCAGGCAGCGTAATCTTCAACTCCCTAAGGAGTCGAATCCAAGGTCACGGGCGCTGGGGCTTAAGCTGAAACACAAGTATCCCGCGCCCGAGTCGCGCCTTAACGCCATCATGACACTCTTTAACCAGGCGCCATTTTTCTACACCCTGGAACCGCCTCGGGTCGGCCCACACCAGATAGATGACTTTCTGTTTGAAAACCGCGCCGGTTTCTGCGCCCACTATGCCAGTGCCATGGTATTCCTCGCCCGACAATCAGGCCTGCCCGCGCGCATGGTAACGGGTTATCAGGGCGGCGAGTGGAACCAGGCTGGCGGTTACCTCAGCGTCTATCAGTATATGGCCCACGCCTGGGTCGAGGTCTGGCTCGAAGGTAAGGGCTGGACCCGCTTCGATCCCACAGCCATGATCGCCCCCGAACGGGTCGAGGCGGGATTCGATGCCCTGTTCTCACCCGAGCAGAGCTATCTTATCAATAACCCCTTCAGCAGCCTGAGGCTGCGCCAGTATCCGCTGCTCAACAATTTAAGGATGTCCCTGGCCAGCATAGATTACTACTGGAGCAAATGGGTGCTGGGTTTCGACGAAGACAGGCAAACTCAATTGCTTAAAGAGCTCCTGGGTGAGATCAACGCCACCAAGGTAGCCATCTTTGTCATCGCCTCCTTCAGCGTTATCGCCCTCTTTATCGCCTACAGTGTCGGCCTGCTGCGCTTTAGCCGCCATCCTGACCCGGTAGTCGCCGGGTTCGAGCAGATCTGTACCATGCTGGCCAAACGCGGGCTGCCCCGCGCCCAAGGCGAATCTGTGGATGCTTATCAAAATCGGGTGCTGACCGCGGCGCCAGCGCTCAGCGAGCCCATGAAGCGTTACACCACAAGTTACATGACGCTGAAATATCGAAGCCCCTCACCAAGGTCCAGCAAACAGCTCAAGCGTCAGCTTAGACAGGACTTACGCCGGCTGCGCATAGCCATCCTGAAACTTAAGGGCCCGTTAGAGGCTAAGACTAGGGCCTGTTGACCTTTTGAGAACAAATTTTGTTCTAATTGAGCACGTACAAATCGCGACTCGAGGCTTGAGATATAGTTATTCTATATAAAAGCCGAGTAACAAAGAGTTGAACGTGCTCAAGACGAACCCTGCGGGCAGCGTCTGTATCATTTTTCTACTGCGTTATCGCTCATTGATGTAGTGCACTACATGACAATCGCTCTACCTTGTATAAAAGCGATACAGAATGCTGCAAAATTGAACGCGAAAGATAAACAGGCCCTAACAAGGCTTAACCTGCGCGAGGAAAACCAGGGATTCTGAATACTTGCTTAGACAATCATGATCCCAGCTCTCGCAAAGCCATTGAAAATGTGTGAAAAATAAGCATAAACTGAGCGGGGCTATCGAATTACACCGATATCGCCCGGCGAGGATTGGCCGGATAAGCCAGATGCCCTAGAATAGCCACACAACAACGAAATGGATAAGTGATCTCATGCTGTATTTGGTGCAATCGAATCGAATGGAGGCTTTGGCGCAGCTGCTCGCCAACGAACTGCAGACGCCCCCGGCGGGTCAGTCACCACTGAGCAATGAACAGATCTTAGTCCAGAGCCCCGGCATGTCTACCTGGCTGAGGCTCGCCATCGCCGAGCAAAACAGCGTCGCCGCCGCATTGGAATTCCCTCTGCCGTCGAGCTTCATCTGGCAGCTGTGTCATCAGCTGCTGCCCGATGTGCCCAAGGAGAACGCCTTCACCAAACCGGCCATGACCTGGAAGTTGATGGAACTCCTGCCCGACCTGCTATCTGAGAAGGTATTCGCTCCCTTAGCTCACTACCTCAAGGACGATGCCATACTCGAGGACAGCGCAGCGCCACACTCACTAAAACTGTTTCAGCTCTGCAGCCAGATAGCCGATATCTTCGACCAATACCTGGTCTACCGCCCGGACTGGATCTTGGCCTGGGAACAGGGCGAAGATCGCCTGCCGCCTAAGGAGCGTCCACTGGATGGATCGCAGCAATGGCAGAGCGTGCTGTGGCGCGCCTTGATCCACTACAATCATCACACTTTGAACCAGAGCCGTTACCACAGGGCCAACCTGCACCAGGCGCTGTTTGATGCCCTCAGCGATCCCCAGTGCGATCTTAGCAAGCTACCGACACGCCTGTTTGTCTTTGGGATCTCCTCCATGGCGCCGCAGACACTTGAGGTGCTCTACTTCCTCGCCAAACGTATCGATGTGGTGATGCTCAACCTCAGCCCCTGTCAACACTATTGGGGCGATATCGTCGATCCTAAGCTCAGGGCGCGCATGGCACTGCAATATGGCGGCAAGCAGCAATTGTCTATCGACTGGGAGAGTAAGCTCGAGGTGGGTAATCCACTGCTGGCTAACAACGGCAAGATGGGCCGTGAGCTGTTAGATCTTATCCTCGAGCTGCCGGAAAATGACACTAACTTCAATTTCGAGTGCTACCAAGACCCTGGCAGTCACACTGTGCTGCAAGGAATTCAGCAAGATATCCTCGAGCTTAGCACCCGGGGCCAGACCTTAGGGCCGGACGCCGAGCTCTATCTCACCACCCAGGGACGACGAATACTGGCTAAGGACGATGATTCCCTGACACTGCGAAGCTGCCACAGCCCGCTAAGAGAGCTGGAGACGCTGCACGATCACCTGCTGGAACGCTTGTCACAATCAGACGGTCTCGCCCCCAAGGATATCGTGGTGATGATGCCAGATGTTGCCGCCTACGCACCCTACATAGATGCGGTGTTTGCCTCAAAACGCGGCGATCATTTTATCCCCTACGCCATCGCCGATCGCGGCGCGGCCCAGGAATCGCCGCTCATCAACAGCTTCCTGCACCTACTTGGGCTCAACAAGAGTCGCTTCGCCCTGACCGACATTCTGGGCATACTCGAGGTGCCCGCCGTAATGCGCCGTTTCGAGTTGAATGATGACGACCTTCTGCTTATTCGCCGCTGGCTGGAACAGGCAGGCGTACGCTGGGGCCGGGATGAGCAGAGTCGTCACGCGCAGCAGCTGCCGGCCTTTGAGCATAACTCCTGGGCCTTTGGCATCAAGCGACTGATCTTAGGCTATAGCTTTAGCGATGAGGCCCCCATCTACCATGACAGCCTGGCACTGCCCGGCGTCGAGGGACAATCCGCCCAGGCCCTGGGTAAGCTGCTCAACTTTATCGAGGCGATCGACGAATTTAATCTAGAGCTCGATTCACATTGCCCCCTCGGCGTGCGTATCACTCAGCTGCAAAACCTGGTAGAGACCTTCTACGACTGCATTGAGGAGGAGCTAAATCAGAAGCAGGAGTTATTACAGGCGATCATGCGACTAAGTGAGGAGCTGACCGCCACAGAGTACCAGAGCGAACTCGAACTCGAGGTGATGCAAAATTGGTTTACCCGCCACCTCACCGAATCCCGGGTGGGGCAGCGTTATCTGGCGGGTAGCGTCAACTTCTGTACCCTGATGCCGATGCGTTCCATCCCCTTCAAGGTGGTCTGCCTATTAGGCATGAATGATGGTGTCTACCCCAGGGTACAACACCCCGTGGGCTTTGACTTGGTGGCGCAGGAAGGGCCGCGCAAGGGCGACCGCTCCCGCCGACTCGACGACAGATACCTGTTCCTCGAGGCGCTGCTCTCGGCCAGAGAGCAGCTGTACATCAGCTATATCGGCCATAGCGAGCGGGATAACAGCGAGCGCATCCCCTCTATGCTGGTCTCTGAGCTTATCGAATACTGCCAGCTCTGCTACCTGCCGGCGTCCTTTGCAGACATGCTCAATGGAGACACAGACACGGCGGATATCGCCCAAATCGAACGGGCCATTTTAGCGCAGCTTATCGTCACTATGCCGCTACAGCCCTTCGATGAGCGCCTCTATCTGGCACAAGAAGTGGCCCCGGAAGGTAATCACCAGGCTCAGCGGCTGTGCCAGAGCTATAGCGAGCAGTGGTGCCCCACCACTCAGACTGAGGGCGATGCAAAGGCGATTGAAGCAGACGGCGCCCCCCATACTCAGGCCGGCCAGTTTATCACTGAGCCACTGAGCCTCATCGCCGACGAAGACAAGGACGAGCCGCTGGAGCTCTCGGCGTTGATCCGCTTCTTCCGTAACCCGGCGCAGTACTTTTTCAATCGCACCCTCAAGCTGGACCTTAGTCTTAGCATACAGATGGATGAAAATGACGAGCCCTTCGCCCTCAATGCCCTGTCTCGCTATCAATTGCAATCGCTGCTGATTGAAGATGCGGTCAAATCGGGCGAGGAGCGGCCATCGGATAACCTGCTCAAGCGCCTGAGGCTCTCGGGTCAGCTACCCCTTGCCCCCTTCGACGATATTCTACTCAACCAATATCAGCATGATATTCGCGCCTTAGTGGGGCGTACCCTCTATCTACAAGGGGAGAGCAGCCATACTCAGGATATCGACCTGACGCTGAGTGATAGCGCCGCCACGACGCTGGTGGGAAGAATAGACGATATCAGTGCCAAGGGGCTGGTCAACTACCGTCCGGGCACGGCGAACGCGCGAGATCTAATTCGCGTCTATCTGCGTCATCTCTGCCTCAACGCGGCAGCTGATAAGGGTCAGGTCACTCCCTGGCAGCGCCACAGCTACCTGTTAGATATCGGCCATTTCCATGGCTTTGCGCCGATAACGCCCGAGCAGGCGCTCAATCAGCTATCGCGCTGGGCCGAGCATTACCATCGGGGTCAGTGCCAGCCCCTGCCCTTCATGCCTAGGACCGCCTTAGCCTATGTAGAGGCCGAAGGGGAGCATAGCGAGAAGCTAATCGCCGCCCAGCCACAATGGCTGGATGAGCAGTCTAACTTGGGCGAAGGCCAGGAGGCCCACTACCAGCGGCTGTTTACTTTCCCAGGCGACTTTAGCGAGGCAGGCTTTGGCACCATTGCCACCTCCCTGCTCTCTCCCATGCTGAGTCTCTATCACAAGGCGCCGCTAAGCGAACTGGCCGATTTCGTGGAGGGCCAATAAGATGGCGACACAGACACTCGATCCCCTAAGCCTACCTCTGTCAGGCACACGTCTCATCGAGGCCAGCGCAGGTACAGGTAAGACCTACACCATCGCCGGGCTCTACGTGCGTCTGCTGCTGGGCGATAGCCAGCGCGCCCCCCTAAGCTGCGAGCAAATCCTGGTGGTGACCTTTACCAATGCGGCTACTCAGGAACTCAGGGATCGTATCCGCAAGAAGATACAGCTGGCCTACCGCGCCTTTCTCGGCATGGCGGTGGACGATCCGCTGATCAACACCCTCTACGACGAGGCAGAGCCCGAGGAGCGCAGTCAGGCGCTGAAACGATTCGATCTCGCGCTAAAATCCTTAGATGAGGCGGCGATTTTTACCATTCATGGCTTCTGTCAGCGCATTCTTAGCGACATGGCCTTCGAATCGTCGCTGCTATTTGAATCTGAATTTACCCTGGATGATAGCGAATACCTGCACCATGCGGTGCGGGATTTCTGGCGTGAGGCCTGCTATCCGCTACCTGGCTATCTGGCACAGATCATCGCCAACAAGTTTAGCGATCCCGACGGCCTCACCAAGCAGCTAAGGCCCCTGCTCGGCGCCAATCAGGCCAATGTATTACCACAGCCCGAAGCCTTTTCCAAGGTATCTGAGCGCCTGACTCAGAGCCTAGCGAGACTGCGGCTTATCTGGCCCCGTGAACGCGATGGGGCGATTGCGCTACTCAAGGCGCTACCGCTCAACGGCACCCGCTTTGGTAAGAAAGATCAGGGCTACCCCAAGCTGGAAACCCTGTTCGCCGCCATGGATAACTGGGCGGCGCAGCCACTGTCCCTGCCCGATAACAAGGTCCTCGGCGCCCTGGCACTAAGTGGCCTAAAGCTCAACAAGGGCGGTGAGATCCCAACCCCGGAGCAGGCCCCGCTGCTGGCCCATATTGAGCACGTCGCACAGACTATAGAGACCCTGATCCCGAGTTTTCTCTATGGCGCCCGCGATGGCATCAAGGCGCGCTTTGCGGCCCAGAAACAGCTGAAGAATCTGCGCACGCCGGACGATCTGCTGATCGCCTTAGCTGACGCCCTGAGTGACGAGAGCGACAACGAACGAGCCCTGGCAAGCGCCATTGCCAGACGTTTTCCCATCGCACTGATCGATGAGTTTCAGGACACGGATCCACTGCAATATCAGATCTTCAGTCGCATCTACCAGAGGGACGCAACCCTAGCGGATAACGACCTCGGCCTCTTGATGATTGGCGACCCCAAACAGGCGATCTACGCCTTTCGCGGCGCCGATATTCATACCTATATCCATGCCAGAGGTCAGACAGAAAACCATTACAGCCTGGACACCAACTACCGCTCGAGCCGAGCCATGGTCGAGGCGGTCAATCAGCTGTTCTCAAGAAGCGACGACCCCTTCATCAGCCAGGCTATCCCCTTTGAGATCATCAAGCCCTCGCCCATGGCGGCAGAGAAGCGCCTGACTGAGAAGGTTCCTCAAAGCAGCGCCCTAAGACTCAAGCTGCTCAGTGAAGACCCCAACACCGGACTGAACAAAGCCAGCGCCCGCAGCCAGCTAGCAGAAGATGCCGCCAACGAGATAGCCAGGCTACTTAACGAGGCTGAGCGCGGCGAGTGCCTAATAAAGGACAGGCCGCTCAAGGCGAAAGATATTGCCGTGTTGGTGCGCGATCGCAACGAGGCCGCCTATATCAAGTCGGCGCTCAGTAGTCGCAATATCGGCGCCGTGTTTCTCAGCCGCGACAGCGTGTTCGACACACTCGTGGCCAGGGAACTCGCCCTGGTGCTGCTGGCCATCGCCAATCCCAAGGATGAGCGCGCGCTGCGCGGCGCCATGGCCACCGCCCTGCTGGGCTATGATGCCCAGGCGATACATGGCTTTAACCTGGATGAAGATGTGCGTCAGCAGCAGCTCGAGGCCTTCGACAACCTGCATCAGACCTGGCTTAAACGCGGGATCATGCCCTGCATGATGGCGCTTGCGGCCGATACCCGCCTCATCGAGCGACTACTGGCGGGCGAAGAGGGTCAGCGCCGCCTGACCGACTTCAGACACCTTGGCGAGCTACTACAACAAAAGGCGATGGAACTCGATGGCATCAGCGCCCTGCTCAACTGGTATCAACAGACGTTGATCGAGCAAAGTAACACCGAAGAGTCGCAGCTGAGACTGGAGAGCGAGCAGAATCTGGTGCAGATAGTCACCATACATAAGAGTAAGGGACTCGAATATCCCATCTGTTTCCTGCCCTTTGTCAGCCTGGCCCGGGACAATCGCCGCAAGCCGGCGCCCATGCTCTACCATGACCAAGATGCCCTGGTTTGGGATATCACCCAAACAGATGAAGGCTGGGCCAAATACAAGGCGGAGAATCTTGCCGAAGACCTGCGCCTACTCTACGTGGCACTCACCCGCCCGGTGCTGGCCTGTTACTGCTACATCGCCAACCATTCACGCTTCACCAAACGTGATGGCATCAGCAGCCAGTTGTTCGAGACCGCCATCGGCTACCTGCTGGGGATAGAGTCCAAGGCCTGTGAATTTGCCGATATCCAGGCCGCCGCCGAGCAACTCATCAGCGAAGATATTTCGGTCGACCTGGTGCATAACACGGCGCCCAAGCAAGACTTTGAGCCCCTGGAAACCGCTCATGAACTCACCCTGGCACCGCGAGCGCTTACCCGCAGACGCGAGACCCCTTGGCGCGTCGGCAGCTATTCAGGCCTGGTGAAACATTCGGCCCACGAGCAGGTAAGCCCTGGCATGGGTGATGAAGCCTTCCCCGAGCTAGAACAGCTAGTGACAGACAGCGAGCAAGTGACCCGCTTTAGTTTCGAGCGCGGCGCCAACGCCGGTAGCTTCCTGCACTGGGTGCTGGAACAGGTAGACTTCACCGACGCCGACACCACACTGCGCCAGGAACTGCCCAAGGCGATGGATCGCTTTGGCATTGACGAACAGTGGCAAGCGATGCTCCATGACTGGTATCTGGATCTGCTGCATACGCCGCTCGATGGCGAGCAGCTGCGCCTTGCACGCCTCAGCCCGGCACAAAAGCTGGTGGAGATGGAGTTTTATATGCCCATTGGCCAGCTCGACGCCGCGGCGCTTAATCAGCTCCTCTGCCAATACGGCTACAGTTCAGGGCTTAACTTCGATACTCTGCAAGGCATGCTCAAAGGCTTTATCGACTTGACCTTCGAATATCAAGGCAAGTTCTATATCGCCGACTATAAGTCCAATCATCTGGGCGATCATCTGAGTCACTATGATAACGCCGCCATGGCGCGGGCGATTGTCGGGCATCACTACGATCTGCAGTACATCATCTATAGCCTGGCGCTGCATCGCTATCTCAAGCTGCGCCTGCCCGGCTACCAGTATGAGCTGCATGTGGGCGGCTGTTACTACCTCTTCCTGCGGGGCATGTCGGCTCAGTCGCCACAGACCGGCGTCTATTACGACAAGCCACCCTTTGCGCTCATTGACACGCTGGATACCCTGCTCAGCCAAAAGTCGCTGACTGCATCACAGGCCGATTTCCAGCAGGGCGACTCGCTTCAGGCCGATTCACAGCAGGCAGATTTACAAGCAGCAGAGAAACCACAAGCGAGTCGCCAGACAGACACCCCGCCTAGCCCAGCACAAGGAGAGCTAGACCTATGATCCAGCTAGCACAGCCACTCAGCCAGCTCCTTAAACTCTGGCAGCAGGAGGGACTGCTTACGCCACTGGATCGCCACTTTGCCCTGCAGATGCAGGCACTGCACGGCGATGGCGACGATCTCTTTACCCTGATCTGCGCCCTGCTCAGCCGCCAGCTGTCTCAGCAGCACACCTGTCTGCCCCTGACCCAGATAGACAGAGATAATCCGCTGCATGAGCAGCTTTCTCAATGCCGGCTGGACCTGTCGCCACAAGCGCTCGCCGAGCACCTGCTTAACTATCAGGCCGTTAGCCCGGCCGATGGTGAGCTGGATACTCCGTTAATCTTAGATGGCGACAGGCTCTACCTGCAGCGTTACTACCAGTTTGAAACGCAAGTGGCCGTGCGTCTCAAACAGCTCAATCAGCCGCTCACTGTCGTGGCGCCGGACAAGGTCACGAGCATACTTAACATCCTGTTTGCCGCACAAACCGAGAAGCCCGACTGGCAGAAGATCGCCACCGCCACCGCCTTTAGCCAGAAACTGGCGGTGATAACAGGCGGGCCAGGCACAGGCAAGACCACCACAGTGACTAAGCTCTTGTTACTGCTCTGTCTGGAGCAGCAACTCACCATCAAGCTAGTTGCGCCGACGGGCAAGGCCGCCGCGCGCCTGAGCGAATCGATCAAGGCCTCCAAGGCCAGACTCGCCCAGGAGCTGGCCCAATATGACGACACCCTAGATCTTAAACAGCTAGAGCAGGTGCCCGAAGAGGCCGCCACCCTGCACCGCCTCTTGGGGGTGATCCCAGGCTCTCACAAATTCAGGCACCATAGGGACAACCCGCTTAGATTGGATCTTTTGATCCTGGATGAGGCCTCCATGGTGGATCTGCCTATGATGCACAAGCTGTTAGAGGCGCTGCCCGACCATGCCAGGCTGATCCTGCTGGGTGACCAGGATCAACTCGCCTCGGTCGAAGCTGGCGCCGTGCTGGCGGATATCTGCGCCGGGCTAAAACAGACAGAATCAGGCGAAGCTGGCTGGCGCATGCGCTACTCCCAGGAGAAGGCCACACTGCTCAGTAAACTCACATGCGAAGATCTCAGCCCTTATATAGATGCGCGCCCGGCGCTGGGCGATAGCCTGGCCATGCTGATGCACAGCCATAGATTTAAAGGCGATGCCGGTATCGGCCAGCTTGCCAGCGCCGTAAATCGCCGTGACCTGGCAGGCATATTAAACGTCTGGCAGAGCGGGTATGCCGAGCTAGGCTGGCTTGAGCATCAGCTAACGCTTCAGGGCAACTCAGGACTCACGACGTTGATGAGCCAGAGCGTCGAGCAGTACAGTCCTTATCTTGCCATGGTAAAGCAACTAGCGGGCGAAGATAGCGCCGATGGTAAGGAGCTTGATGAGATAGCCAACGAGATCATCGCTCGCTTCAACGATTACCGTATCCTCTGCGCCATGCGCGCCGGTGAATATGGTGTAGAGGGGATCAATGCCGCCGTCACCCAGGCGCTTAAAGATGCTCGGCTCATCGAGCCCTCCAGCGAGTTTTACGCCGGACGTCCCATCATCATCCAGAGCAACGACTATAACCTGGGGCTGTTTAACGGCGATATCGGAGTGATCCTTCCAAGTAGCGGCGTCACCCGCCGCCTGATGGCCTATTTCGTTCAGGCCGATGGCAGCCTGCTCAAGGTGCTGCCCGCACGGCTTCCTAGCCACGAGACCTGTTACGCCATGACGGTACATAAGAGTCAGGGCAGCGAATTTCAGCAGGTCGCCTTCGTCTTGCCGCCAAGACCCAGTGTCGCTCAGCGCCAGCTGCTCACCAAGGAGCTGGTCTACACCGCCATCACCCGCGCCAAGGGGCACTTCACCTGTCTGGGCAGTCAGGCGGTATTCGAAGCGGCCTGTCGCCAGGCGACGCTTAGGGCTTCGGGGCTGGCTAAGAGGCTTTGGCAGGCATGACGCTCTCATTAAACTCCCTGCTCAACCAGACACCAAGCAAGCATCCAAGGGCCTTAGTGCTGGGCAACGGCATCAATCGTTATCGCGCCAAGGATGAGAGCCCGCGGCAAGCTCAAGGCATCAACGCCTGGGATGAGATGCTGGTCAGCCTGTGGCGTGCCCATCGGGGCGATGAGGTGGCAAGTGTGCCTACTGGCATAGCACTCACTGAGTTTTATGATGCGCTGGATCTGATAAGTGAGCGCCCCAATAAACAGTTACAGAAAGAGTTTTGTGAGCTGATGTCGAGCTGGCAACCCCAGCGCCAGCACCAAGCTCTGGTGGCCTGGGCGGAGGCGACCCAGACCCCGATACTGACCACCAACTTCGAACAGACACTCGCCGCAAGCCAGTCGCTAAAGTTACATCACCTACAGGCGAAGCATTTTACCGACTTCTACCCCTGGTCGAGCTATTTCGCCAAGTCCCCCATCGACTCACCCACGCAGGCGTTTGCCATCTGGCATATCAACGGCATGCAAAGGTATGCCCGTAGCGTTCGCTTGGGACTGAGCCATTACATGGGCGCGGTCGACAGGGCCAGAGAGATCTTGCATCAGGGTCACCTGGGCGGCGGGTTCAAGCAGGCACTAAAGGAAAACTGGCGCGGTAATAGCACCTGGCTCAACATATTGCTGCATAACGAGCTGGTATTTATCGGTTTAGGGCTGGAGAGCAATGAGATCTTTCTACGCTGGTTGCTCATCGAGCGCGCCAAGCTCTATAAGGCCTTTCCCGAACGCAGACGCGAGGCCTATTATGTCTACGCCGGTGAGTCCATCTCCCAGGGACAGACGCTGTTTCTCGAGGCGGTGGGCGTGACTGTGCTGCAGCAGGCAGATTATGAGGCGCTCTACCAGGCGCCCTGGAACCATAGATAGAGTGTTGCCAGGCGGCTATTTCGGCCACAAAATGCCCGGTCAGACATTAAGCTTTCTTTATGGTGCATCCAAGGCTTGCATAAATAAATCATCACGTCATAGTGAGCATGGAAAACGATACTGAGTCGAAAACGGAGACCCGATGAATCCGATCAATCTTTTACTTGTATGCGGTGGCGGCGGTGATGAACACGCCATTTCACTGCTGTCGGCCAACTACTTCGAGACCTCGCTGGCAAAGCTTGCTCATATTAATGTGCTGCGCGTCGAGCTGGACGCCGAGGGTCATTATCACACCAAGTCCGGTGAGCCCTGTGAACTCACCAATCGACGTGAGATCCGTTTCGAAGATGAGCGCCTTTCGCCCTGGCCAGTAGATTATGTGATCCCTTGTATTCACGGCTATCCAGGTGAGACAGGTGATATTCAATCTTATTTCGAACTCATCAATCTGCCCTATTTCGGCTGTGATGCCGAGGGGTCGCGCAACTGCTTTAACAAGATCACCGCCAAGATGTGGTTTAGCGCCCTAGGGATCCCTAACACCCCCTATCTCTTCCTGAATCAACTGGACGAGCAGGCGATCGCCCAAACCGCAGATGCACTGGAAAAATGGGGCTCTGTTTTCGTTAAAGCTGCCTCACAGGGCTCCTCTGTGGGTTGTTATCGGGTCGATGACGCCGCCCAAATTCCAGCCATTCTGGAAGATGCCTTCCGTTACTCCCCCTATGTCGTGGTCGAGAAGACCATTGAGGCACGGGAGCTGGAGGTCGCCGTCTATCAGTATCGTGGCGAGACTGTTGCCACCCTGCCTGGCGAGGTGATCTGCGCCGGTGGCACCTTCTACACCTATGACGAGAAGTATGCCGCCGACAGCAAGGCGACTACACGGGTCGTCGCCGAGGTGAGTGATGAGATAGCCCAGCAGATCCGCGCCTACGCGGTGAAGGTTTTCGATGGCATGAAGCTCAGACACCTATCGCGCATCGACTTCTTTCTCACTCCAGAAGGCGAGATCTTACTCAACGAGATCAACACCTTCCCTGGCCTGACGCCAATTTCTATGTTCCCTAAGATGCTCGCCAACCACGGCGATGACTTTAGCGAATACTTAAACGAGGCAATTCTGACCGGGCTTAATCGCTGAGTCTAAATAATCCCCAAAATGAGAATTTTGCCATCAAAAAAGGGAGCCTAGGCTCCCTTTCTTATAACTATGATCCCAGGGCCTATTAGGCGTCTAATAACTTTGAGCTTGAGATCTCGATCTTACGAGGCTTAAGCGCCTCGGGGATTTCGCGCTGTAGATCGATATTGAGCAGGCCATTTTCGAGATCGGCACCTATCACAGTGACATAGTCTGCCAGCTGGAAGGTACGCTCGAAACCACGCTCGGCAATCCCTTGGTACAGGTATTTGCGCTCACTCTCCTGCTCCGCCTTAGTCCCTTTAACGACCAGCTTGTCGCCTTCGCTGGTGATGTCTAATTCATTCATCGCAAAGCCGGCCACCGCCATGGTGATGCGATAGCGGTTCTCGCTGAGTAGCTCGATGTTATAAGGGGGATAACCTGTATTACCCTTGTTCGATGCAGCATGCTCGGCAAGCTGGGCTAAACGATCGAATCCAATGGCACTACGGTATAGAGGGGTCAAATCATAATTACGCATAGGTATATCCTTGTATTAAGCAATATAGTGGTTAGTGGCCGGCCATGAATCACGCGTTAATTTCACATGAATTGCGCCGCACCTTTTAGTGACATTACCCGGCAGCCCAAAGGCACTGCCATAACAAGACTAAGGTCTTGGGTAACATCAGGGGCCTCGATGAGCGCCCCATATTCACTATATGTGGATAGCCATTTACGATTTCAAGGAGTAAATTTAAAATTTTTTGATCGCCGATCAAAGTCCGCTGGCACGGGAATGAGATAGGGTTTAAGCATAAAAAAAGCAGCCTGATGGCTGCTTTTTTAACTCGCTTATTTAAAGCGCTTGCTTAAAGCACTTGCTAATAAGCTAATCTAGATTAGCGTTGGCAAGCCAGTGGGCTGTTGCTGTTCAGGAACTGAATGTCACCGGCAACGGGTGCGTAGTCAGCCGCCTTGATAGCGCCGATACCTTCGATGTATGTCGCCAGAACTTCTGCATCAACATAACCTGTCATAACAGGCTCCAATACGGGGTAACCGTCACCGCCCGCAGCGTTAAAACTAGGAACGGTAAAGGTATATGTTGCATCGGCAGAGTAGCCCTTACCATTGATGTCGCTGATGGCAACTGTCTTAGCTTCACAATCGACGTCCATTTTGATACCAGCTAGTTGAGGATAGGCGCCAGAACCTGTAGCACCAACATCAACAGTCGCCACAACATTCAGGTATTCGGTGATCTCCGCGCCAGTCATAGTGCTTAGGGTGATTGAGTTACCAAATGGTTGAACGGTCAGTACGTCTTTATAGGTAATTTCGCCCGCTTCGATAGATGCACGCACACCACCAGCGTTCATTACCGCGAAATCGGCATTCACTTTAGTGCGCTGCGCTTCGGCGATCAAGCGGCCCATGTTGGTCTGCTGGGTACGAACAATATCACGGAAACCTTCAAGCTTATCATCGGTAGAACCGATCACTTTTAGTAGCTCTTCCTGACCTTTATCTTGGTACTGTTGCAGAACTTCCAGAACCGTTGCATCAGGCTCGATAGCTTCGCCGATCAGTACGCGATCGCCTGCTTCGTTCTTATCTTTCAAGTTAACAGGAATTAACTTGTAACCCGCTAAATGCAGCTCACCGTTGAAGTATTCGAAATCAGCACGGCCAACATACTTACCCCACTCGTGGGCCTGCATGATGTATGTACCATTTTGCACATCAGGCTTACACTCGGCACCACGCTTGAAGTTTGGATCGTAGGCATTGCCTTCCATACAAACTGGGTTCTGAGAGTGACCACCGATAACAGCGGCTAAATCACCTTCAGTCATTGCACGTGCCAGCGCAACATCACCAGGAGCGTTGCCACCATTTGCGCCATCGGCATAGTGACCCATGTGAGTCGTTGCAAAGATCAGGTCAGCTTCATTGGCCGCCTTGATATCTGCAATCACTTTCTTCAGCTCTTCTTTAGGATCGGTAAACTCAAGACCGCTAATGAACTCTGGGTTACCTATCTTAGCTGTGTCTTCAGTTGTCAGACCCACCACCGCGATACGCAGACCGTTAACGTCAAAGACTTTATAAGCATCGAAGTAACGCTTACCAGACGCCTTGTCGTAGATGTTAGCGGCTAGCATTGGGAATTCGGCTAGCTCACGCTGCATATCGACAACAGATAGTGGGTTATCAAATTCGTGGTTACCAACTGCCATCGCATCGTAACCAATCAGGTTCATACCAACGAAGTCAGGACGCGCATCTTGCAGATCCGACTCAGGTACACCTGTGTTAATGTCACCGCCAGAAAGCAGCAGCGTTTCGCCGCCGTTGGCTTCAACTTCGGCGCGGATCTGATCGATCAGCGTCTTACGAGCCGCCATACCATACTCACCATACTTATTCTCGAAGAAACGACCATGGTTATCGTTAGTATGAAGTACGGTAAATACAGTACATGCATCGCCAGCTTCGGCACATGTTGTTGGTACCTTAGTGGTATCGTCGTCACTGCCATTACAGCCAGCAAGTGCAGCCACAACAGCCGTAGCGACTAATCCTTTTAATAGCTTATTTGTCATTACATCAACCCCTGGATTATATTTTTTTATTAACCATCATAATTTTTGATAGCGAACGTCATAATCTCGCCGCGAAATATAAT